>JBBQIE010000310.1:0-4064 GCA_038324625.1 Anaerolineae bacterium
CTTATAGATTGACCATACGCCTAACATTTGACAACTACTGCGCTTGCTTAACTTGGGACCAATGGCGGAAACCGCACCCCTACGCGATGGCTGTGGATTGCCGTCAGGTCTGCCCCCAGTCTGAAATGCACCCCACTGCCGACAAGCCTTTGCTCCGGCCCCACCCCTGCCCTATAATGCTTTCGGCGTTCCGGGGCTTGATCGCCCGAAAGCCCCTGCTTTCGACTCTCCCGACCGTCCCCCACCGCGTGGACATCACCCGGACCATATTGAAGGAGGTCTTTCATACCAATGGCTGACAAAAAGTGGGTATATCTCTTCCGGCAAGGCGATGCCTCGATGCGGAACCTGCTCGGCGGCAAGGGCGCTAACCTCGCCGAGATGGCCAGCATCGGGCTGCCGGTGCCTCCCGGCTTTACCATTACCACCGAGGCCTGCAACGCCTACACCGACCTGGGAAACAAGTTCCCCGAGGGCATGTGGGCCCAGGTCCTGGATGCCATGCACGATGTCGAGGAGCAGACGGGCAAGAAGTTTGGAGATCCCGGCAACCCGCTCCTGGTCTCCGTCCGCAGCGGTGCCCGCGTCTCTATGCCCGGCATGATGGACACCGTCCTCAACTTGGGCCTGAATGACGAGACCCTCAAGGGTGTGGCCAAGGCCACCGGCAACGACCGCTTCGCCTACGACTCCTATCGTCGCTTCATCCAGATGTTCTCCCGGATCGTGCGTCGCACCGACGCCGAGCCCTTCGAGCATATCCTGGACAAGTACAAGGAGCAGACCGAGGGCAAGCAGGACACCGACCTGACCACCGCCCAGCTCAAGGACATCGTCCAGGAGTTCAAGGCCTACTTCAAGAAGCAGACGGGCGAGGACTTCCCCACCGACCCCTACGAGCAGCTGCGCCAGGCCATCGCCGCCGTCTTCGGCTCCTGGATGGGTCGGCGCGCGGTGGACTACCGAAACTTCCACAAGCTGCCGCATAACTGGGGCACCGCCGTCAACGTGCAGACCATGGTCTTCGGCAACATGGGCCAGGACTCGGGCACCGGCGTGGCCTTCACCCGCGACCCGGCCACCGGCGACAAGCAACTCTATGGGGAGTACCTGGAGAACGCCCAGGGCGAGGACGTGGTGGCGGGCATCCGCACCCCGAAGAAGATCGCCCAGCTGCATAACGATATGCCTGCGATCTATGACCAGTTCGCCGAAGTGGCCCAGACCCTGGAGAAGCACTACCGCGACATGCAGGACATGGAGTTCACCATCGAGAACGGCACCCTCTACATGCTCCAGACCCGCACCGGCAAGCGCACTGCCGCTGCTGCCGCCAAGGCCGCCGTGGACATGGTACACGAGGGCCTGATCTCCAAGGACGAGGCGATCATGCGGCTGGAGCCCGATCAGGTGAACCAGTTGCTCCTGCCCAGCTTCGATCTATCGGCGAAGGAAGCGGCCGGGGATCGGCTCCTCGCCAAGGGCCTCAATGCCTCCCCCGGCGCCGCCGTCGGTATCGTGGCTCTGGACGCCGACATCGCCGAGGAGTGGGGCCTCGAGGGCAAGAACGTGATCCTAGTTCGCCCCGAGACTTCCCCCGACGACGTCCACGGGATGCTCCGATCCAAGGGCATTCTCACTCAGCACGGTGGGGCCACCAGCCACGCGGCGGTGGTAGCTCGGGGCCTGGGCCTTCCCTGCGTCGCCGGCTGCGAGGCCATCCGGGTGAACATGAACGACCGGGTGTTCAATGCCGACGGCCAGACCATCCGCGAGGGCGAGGTCATCTCCTTGGACGGCACCACCGGCGAGGTCTTCAAGGGCGAGATCGCCACGATCGAGACCGAGTACTCGGAGCAGGCGAACCTGGTCGAGCTGCTGGGCTGGGCCGACGAGGCTCGCCGAATGGGTGTGCGGGCCAACGCCGACTATCCGGCGGACGCGACGCGGGCGCGGGAGTTCGGCGCCCAGGGCATCGGCCTCTGCCGCACCGAGCACATGTTCTTCGAGGAAGAGCGCCTGCCCATCGTGCAGAAGATGATCCTCTCCGAGACGGACGAAGAGCGGCAAGGGTACCTGGATCAGTTGCTTCCCTTCCAGCGCGGCGACTTCGAGGGCATCTTCCGGGCTATGGACGGGCTTCCCGTCATCATCCGCCTGATTGACCCGCCCCTGCACGAGTTCCTTCCCTCTCACGAGGACCTGCTGGTGGAGATCACCCGCATGGAGTGTGAGGGCGGCGACGAGAAGGAGCTGGCGGAGAAGCGCCGCCTGCTCAGTGCCGTGGGGGCCATGCGCGAAGCCAACCCCATGCTGGGCCTGCGCGGCTGCCGGTTGGGCCTCATCGTCCCCGGCATCGTGGAGATGCAGACCCGCGCCATCCTGGAAGCGGCTGCCAACGTGACCAAGGAAGGGGTGGAGACCCACGTCGAGATCATGATCCCTCTCATCAGCCATGTGAACGAGCTCATCGAGACTCGGAACCGGCTGGAGAAGGTGGCCGACCAGGTCACCAAGGAGCAGGGCGCCGAAGTGGACTACATGTTCGGCACCATGATCGAGATCCCGCGCGCCTGCCTGACCGCCGATCAGATCGCGCCCTATGCTGAGTTCTTCTCCTTCGGCACCAACGACCTCACCCAGACCACCTTCGGCATCAGCCGAGACGACGCCGAGGGCAAGTTCCTCCTCCAGTACGTCGAGGACAAGATCCTGCCCGAGAACCCGTTCCAGGTGCTGGACCGTGAGGGCGTGGGCCAGTTGGTGAGAATGGCCACTGAGAAAGGCCGGGCGGCCCGCCCGGGCCTCGAGGTCGGCATCTGTGGTGAGCACGGCGGCGATCCTTCGTCCATCGAGTTCTGCCACATGGTAGGGCTGGACTACGTGTCCTGCTCCCCCTTCCGGGTGCCCATCGCCCGGTTGGCGGCCGCCCAGTCGGCTATCAAGGAGCGCCTGACCACGGTGAAAGACGTCTAGCCTCGGCTGAGCCGCTCCTTTTCGAGAGCGGAAGAGCCGGCACGAAAGGGAAAGGCCCGCCGCGGCGGGCCTTTCCCTTTCACGAGGAGGGAAGATGGATGCAATCCACGATCTTCTGCTCGGCCAGTACTACCTGATCCTCAGTCAGGGGGCGCTTTTCCTTCGTCTCCTGGTAGCCACCGGCCTGGGCGGCCTCCTGGGATGGGAGCGAGAGCGACGGGACCGACCCGCCGGGTTGCGCACCTTCATGCTGGTATCGCTGGGGTCCTGCCTCTTCACCATCCTCAGCGTGGAGGCTTTCCCCGACAGCGAAAGCAGCCGCCTGGCGGCCAATGTGCTAACCGGCATCGGCTTCATCGGGGCCGGCACCGTCTTTCGCCAATCGCGCCGCGAGGAACCGGAAGTGACCGGGGCCGCTCGGGTGCGCGGCCTCACCACCGCCGCCGGCCTCTGGGCCGCTGCCGGGATCGGCATGGCGGCGGGGGTGGGGTTCTGCTGGCTGGCCCTCTTTAGCACCCTCCTGGCCTACATCATGCTCACGGTGTTTCGTAGGCTGGAGCGGCACAACGGGGATTAGGGGTGGCCCGCACCCCCGGCCCCTCTACCAATTCGATATGAGAGGGGAGGTCTGGCTTCCCCGTCTCGTGTCGGGAAGGGGGAATAGCCAGGCTACTGCCTGGCGCAATAGGCAGAAGCGCAGCGCCTGCCGCTGGGGGGTTAGGTTAGTCTCTCGTCCTATCGCGTGTTCTCCTCGTCCGGGTCCACTTGCACGGGGAGAACCCAGCGGGGGCGCTTGATGAACTCGCCGCCCTCGAAGGTCTGCCCGATCTTGCCCGTCTTCTCCAGATGATTGAAGCAGCTACGCATACACCCGCGCGAGCCCTCCACCCCGTAGCTCCCGGCCACGCCCCACTCCGCCAGTTTGGCGTGCCCCTCGATGAGGTAGCCGGAGGGGAACTTCTTGGTGGGCCGCCACTTGCCGGTGGACATGGTCCAGGCCAGCTTGTAGGCCGCCTCCTCTCCCAGGTCCTGCTTGGAGACATCGAAGTTCCAGCCGGGCATGGACTTGTGGATGAACGGGGACATGG
>JBBQIE010000311.1:0-4059 GCA_038324625.1 Anaerolineae bacterium
GGCGCTTGCGAGCCCGGTCCATGGCTTCCCAGTTCTCCGGGAAGTGGGCCGCTTCTAGCGCCCAGTGGGTATCTGCCAGCCCGAGCGAGCGACGTAGCCCTTCGGGTAAGGGATCGCGGACGGCAGCGGAGAAGGAATCCAGGGCGCGGCGCTGCATGACCCGCATCCAGCGCTGGGTGATGCCCTCGGTAAGAGGGTATATGGGCACCAGGCGAGCGGTATTGAGGTGATCGCCGGTGAGAGGCTCCCACTCCGGCGACTCGAAGTTGAGCCGGCCCAAGTGCTCGCCCACTCTCCCGGAAACGATCACATCGCGACCGGGCTTCAGTCGGGTGAGCAGACCTTTGCGGTTGAACCAACTGGCGGTGATGGTCCCGGTGGCGTCGGTGAGGGTGGCGGTGACTAGGGACAGCCCCGGTCGGATGGTGCGGGGGAAGACCTTGGAGACCCGACCCATGAGAGACACTTCGTCCCCCAGTCGCAGCTGGGCGATGGTCTTGAGGGCGCTGTAGTCGTCGTAGCGTCGCGGGAATAGGTAGAGTAGGTCGCGGACCGTCCGCACCCCCAGTCGAGAGAGTTGGCGAGAGCGCACGTCGCTGATTCCGGAGAGGACACTGACAGGGGAGTCGAGATTGTCGCCGTTCGGCGCCGGAGGAGGCGCGGCGGCCACCACTTGGCGGGCGCGGCCCCGAGCTGAGGGGACCGTCTCTCGGATGCGGGCGATGACCCGCTTGACACTCTCGGCACGCTCGTCGGGATCCTTGCCGGAGTACCCGGTGAGCAGGTCGCTGATGGCGGACACGAGGTCCTGGTCGAGGCCGGAGGTGTCGGCCTGGTCCACCCAATTGCCGAGGAAGCCTTCCAGGCCGCCAATGACCACCCTGTCCGCGAACTGATGGTCCCGCTCTTCCCGGAGGATGCCGGTGAGCTTGCGGAGATGGCTCTCCGCCGACGAGGAACCTTTGCCGGCTACCATCCGGCGTGTAACCCTTCGTAGACGAACAGCCCCAGAGCCGCCGGGCCGACGCTGGCGGCTACTAGCGGCCCATAGCTCACTACCGGCAAGTCCAGGGTAGGGTATTGCTGGAGAATGCGCTGGCGCAGCTCCTCAACGTCCAGTCCCTGGGGCCGTGGCCCCGTCAGTATGGCCAACTCCGCCACCTCGGCGAACTCGAATATGAAGTCGGACAGCTTGTCCTCGGGAGTGGTGCGAGGGGTCACTTTCTCCAGGGGGAGAAGGCGGCCGTCCTCCAGCACCACCAGGGGCCTCACCCCGAGGATGGTGGCCAGGATGGCCTGGGCCGGCTGGATGTCTACCGTCTTCTCCAGTCGCTCGAAGTCCTCGGTGTAGAAGAGGGTGTAGACATGGGCGATCATCCCCCGCACCAATTGGGTGATCTCCGCCAGGCCCTCACCTTGGACAGCGGCATGGGCGGCGGTATCGACGATGCGCTTCAGGCTGTAGGACACCGACTTCGAGTCCACGATCTCGATGCGGGCGCGACCGAAGAGGCCCTGGGCCACCTCCTGGATGGGCTCGGCCACCGGGAGCAGGCCGTCGGCGACGTGGACGAATAGGGCCACCTGGCCGGCGCGCACCACTCCCTCGAGCAGGGCGGTGACGTCCTCCGCCGCCGGAGGAAGAGGGGTGACGGCGGTGTTGCCTTGGCTGATGATCTCGAGTAGCCGGTCGCTGGAGATGTCTCGATCTTGCTTGTAGATGGTATTGCCCACGGCGTAGCGTAGGGGCAGGACGCTGACCCCGAGGGCCTTGGCCTCATCGGGTGTCAATTCGGCAGCACTATCGGTGATTATGCGAACGCTATTCATGCCGGAAAGTATCTCCTCCGCCGGCGGCCTTGGCTGTCGGGGTTCACTCCACCGCCACCACGAAGTGGTAGTGCGGCTGGCCGCCGTCAACCACTTCCACATCCAGTTCAGGGTAGCGCTTGGTGAGGGCGTTGTACAGCGCATCGGCCTCAGCGCTGGAGACATCCTGGCCGCGATAGATGGTGGCGATCTCGTACTCCTCCACCGAGAACTCCTTGAAGGCCTTCAGGGCCGCTCGGCACAGATCGCCGCTGGTGGCGACGAGGTCGGTGTTGAGGATGGCGATGTACTCACCCTCTTTCACCTTCAGACCGTTGATCTTCGCCGTCCTGGTGGCAACGGTCAACTCCACCGTCTGGGTGGCTCGACCGGCCTCGGTCATAGCTTCGGCGTTGTCCTCCAGGCCCATCTCGTAGTTGAAGGCGATCAGGGCGGAGATGCCCTCGGGAATGGTGCGGGTGGGCACCACCCGGATGGGCTTCTCGGACATGGGGGGCACATGTTGGGCCGCCATGATGATATTGTTGTTATTAGGTAGCAGGATCACGCTCTCCGTGTCCAGGGAGACGGCGGCTTCCAGCAACTCCTCTACACTAGGGTTCATGGTCTGGCCGCCCTCGACTACCACGTCGGCGCCCAGGCTCTCCAACACCCGCCGGAAACCCTCGCCCTGGGCCACGGCCACAATGCCTACCAACTTGTCCGGCTTGGGGCTTCGACCGCGGGCCTGCTGGGCGATGAACTGCTGATACTGCTCCTGCATGTTCTCGACGACCACGTCTTTGACCGAGCCCAGGCCGACGGCGTAGTTGAGAGGGTGACCGGGGAACTCCGTATGGATATGGACCTTGATGGCGGTGGTGTCCCCCACCACCAACAGGCTATCGCCCATCTCGGCTAGGTCGGTCCGGATCTGGTCCACATTGAGGTTCCGCCCCTGGAGGATGAACTGGGTGTCGTAGCCGTACTCATCCTCGGGCACCAGAGTGGACAGATGAACGGTTCGCTGGAGATCCCCATTGGACTCCACGGTCAGGCCGTTGAGATAGCGGTGGATGCCCTCCAGAATGATGAAGAGGCCCTGGCCGCCGGCGTCAACCACGCCCGCCTCGGCCAACACCGGCAATTGCGAGGGGGTGGCGGCCACGGCGTGGCGGGCGGTCTCGGTGGCCACGCTCAGCAACTGCCGCAGGTCAATGCTCTCGTTGCGGGCAGCACGGGCGGTGGCCAGAGCCACCTCTTTGGCCACGGTGAGAATGGTGCCCTCCACGGGTCGCATCACTCCCTGGTAGGCCATGTCCCGAGCCCCGGCGAAGGCCTCGCTGAGCGAGCGGGGCGATAGCGGCTCCTCGGGCTCGATCCCCTGCGCCATGCCTCGCAGCAACTGGGAGAGGATCACCCCGGAGTTGCCGCGAGCCCCCATGAGGGCCCCGCGGGAGACCGCCGCGAGGATCTCGGACACGCTGTCGCCGCCGGCAGCGCCATTGCCCGCCTCGGCGATGGCGGCTCTTAGGGTCAAGACCATGTTGGTGCCGGTGTCGCCGTCGGGCACGGGGAAGACGTTGAGGGCGTTTATGGCCTCGGAGTGGTGCTCCAGCCAGGCGAGGCCGGCGGCCAGGGCTTTGCGGATCTCGGGGCCATCGCAGAGGAAGCCGTCCCCCGGTTCGTTTCGGGAGGGCTTGGCCTTGGTCAGTGCCGGGGCGGCACCTGGATTGCTGTCGGACAACTGTAGCTCCTGCACGAGTTAGGCTCCCGGTTTTCGTGGCTCCACGCGGACATCCTCCACGTAGACACTGATCTCCACGGAAGAGGTGCCTAGGGCTTGCTCCAGGCGGAAGCGGACGGCATCAATGACGTTGTCGGCCACGGTGACGATGCGGGTGCCGTACTCGATCACCACGTGGAGGTCCACGGCGATGGCGTTCGGCTCCAGGCGCACGCTTATGCCCTTGGTGGCCGGAGGCCGTCTGAGGGTAGTGAGGAGGGCTTCCTTCCAGGTGCGAGAGGCCATCCCCACCACGCCGTAGCACTCGGAGACGGCTTCGGCAGCGATGGTAGCCACGGCATCGGGGCGGACCTCAATCATTCCCTTGTCGCTCATGCTGCTCCTGCATCCGCGGGTGGTCGCCGGTCGGGCTGGAAGAGACGGTGCTAGGGCGTGGCACCGGACCCAACATCGAGTCCCGCCCACCCTAGGGCGTGCCCTCATCTGGGTTGCCCCGCCCTTCA
>JBBQIE010000312.1:0-4057 GCA_038324625.1 Anaerolineae bacterium
CAAAGGCACCGAGGGTGGCCCCCAGAGTCAGGAGGGCCAGCAGTGACTGATGCCACCATAACTGGTAGGCCAATGGCCACAGAGATCCGATAAGGATGGGCAACAGCCAGGCCCTGGCATCGGCAACCGCGATCCTATCCCAGGAGACCGACTCGCTGTCGCGGCGTCGCCATCGTTCCATGAAACTTGTCCACATGGATAGCTCCCTCCCGGGCCCCGGCGGATCCTGCGCCTCGCGAGCATTCCGATGCCCATCGCCACTGAAAGTATAAAGCCATTCCCAGCCGACGCTCAAGCGTCCATCGTGGTCCGAAGCATCCGACCCGTCTGCACTGTCGGACCAGCTAGACTGAGACGGCCTCCGTCCAGGGCGCCGATTTTGACACCCGCCGGCGAGTGTGCTACGCTCTCGCCAACTGAATAATGTAAGACGTTGAGCAGGAGCAAGTACCTGCCGCAGCGGGGTTCAGAGAGCCGGGGGAATGGTGAAAACCCGGCACCAGCGCTGGTGGGGAATGGGCCTAGGAGTCGTTCAGCCGAAAGGTTCGCCCAGTAGGCTGCGCCGGAGTCGCCACCGTTATCAGGGCAGAGGGTATCGGATGCGTCCATCGTGGAGCGTATCTCGTACCTCATGAGTGGGGCTGGCTACACCAATCCGCCATCACGGCGGATTTTTCTGTTTCCAAGCCCAACCAGGGTGGCACCGCGAGAATGCCTCTCGTCCCTGTTAGCCTTATCAGGCTGATGGAGATCGAGAGGCATTTTGGGTTAACTCTGCCGAAGGGGAAGACGCATCGTGAAGCGGATCGTAGTGCGAGCCGATATCTGCACCGGCTGCCGGGCCTGCCAAGTGGCCTGCGTGGCCTCGCACGAGGGCCGCTTCGGCACGGCGGCGGCCCGCCTGCGAGTGGTCAAGATGGAGGCGGTCGGCCTGGATGAGCCCCACGTCTGCCGCCAGTGCCGCCGAGCCGCCTGCATGGAGGCCTGCCCCGTCGAGGCTCTGAGCCGGGAAGAGGCCACCGGCGCCGTCCTGGTCAACCCCGACCTCTGCACCGGCTGCGGTGCCTGCGTGGCCGCCTGCCCCTTCGGCATGGCCGCCCTCCACCCGCGGACGGGCAAGGCCCTCATCTGCGACCTCTGCGGGGGCGACCCCGCTTGCGTCAAGCGCTGCGCCAACCTGGCCATCGTCTACACCGACGAGAAACCCACCGAGCTTCCGGCATGGGCCCGGATGCTTCGCCCCCAATCCGTCCAGGAGGACTGAAATGGATAACGGGAAAGTCCTGATGGAACAGATGAGCTGGACCGAGATCCAGGAGGCCATCGAATCGGGGAAGGACATCGCCATCCTGGCGGTGGGAGCCATCGAGCAGCACGGGCCCCACCTGCCCACCGGCACCGACACCTACCTGGGCTACGCCCTCTCCGAGGGAGTGGCCCGGAAGCTGGGGGATGCCCTGGTGGCCTCGGTGATGCGCCCCGGTCTCTCCGAGCACCACACCGACTTCCCCGGCACCCTGACCCTGAGTCAGGAGACCTTCATGCAGGTGCTGATGGAGTACTGCCTCTCCCTCAGCCGCCACGGCTTCCGGGACATCGTCCTCATCTCCTCCCACGGGGGCAACTCCGACACCATGGTGGCCTTCCTGCCCCGCATCGCCAAGGCCCTCAAGGACACCTGCCGGGTCCACATGATCATGCCCAATATCCGGGAGGTGCCCGGCGGAGCCCAGGACATCTACGCCGAGTACGGGGTCACCCGCCCCCGCGCCGGGGTCCACTCCGGTTTTGGGGAGAGTTCCATCATGCTGGCCCTCCACCCCGACCTGGTGGATATGAGCCGGGCCGAGGAGGGCCGGGCCGACGAGGAGTTCTACCACCCTCACTACATCAAGCACTCCCAGATCGAGTCCTTCGTCTCCGGCATCCGCTACCAGTCCCCCAACGGTATCCTGGGCGACGCTCGGGGCTCCAATGCCGAGGCCGGACGCCGGCTGCTGGAGGTCAACGTGGCCGAAGCGGCCGAAGAAGCCAGGAGAATGGTCACCATCGCCCGGGAGAAGGCCGCGCTCATCTCCTGATCGAAGACGTCAGGCTCATTGGCGGCACCGGCGCCGTAGCGGAAGTAATGGAATGGACTAAGCGGTTCCAGAGGCACGGAAAGTCGAGGAGGCAACGATGGCACGGGAAATGACCAGACGACGAGTCCTCAGAAGTGCGTCCGCCGCCGCCCTGGGTGTGGGAGCCCTGGGCCTGCTGGGAGCCTGTGCTCCCGCCACGCCGGCAGCCCCGGCAGCGACGACCGAGCTCCAAGAGGCGCCCACCAGTGCCCCCACCAGGGTCACGGTGGCCCAGGGGGCCGACGCCGCCACCATGGACCCTCACAACCACAACATCACCGTCACCGCCAACGTCCTGGCCCACATCTACGACCCCCTAGGCACCCGGGACCCGGGCAACAACTACCAGTACGAGGGTGTGCTGGTAGAGTCCTGGACCATCGTGGACGACCTCACCGTGGACCTCAAGCTCCGGCAAGGAGTCACCTTCTCCGACGGGGAGGTGTTCAACGCCGAGGTCTGCAAGTACAGCCTGGACCGGATCATGGGCCGGCTGGAAGGGGTGGAACCACCCTTCAACGCCCAAGCCTACTCCAAGCTGGCCGGGGCCGAGATCCTGGATGAGTACACGCTGCGGGTGACCACCTCGGAAGTGGACGCCTTCCTGGTGCAGCGACTCATGGACCTGGAGATGGTCCCGATGAAGTACACCCAAGACAACGGCTTCGAGATTCTGGCCACCGATCCCATCGGCACCGGCCCCTACACCCTGAAGGAATGGGTGCGGGAGGAGCATGTCACCCTAGCGGCGCGGGACGACTACTGGAGAGGCAGAGCCGCCATTGACGAGGTGGTATTCCGGCCCATCCCCGAGGATGCCACCCGCATGGCCGAGCTTCAGGCCGGGGGCGTGGACCTCATCGTGAACGTGCCTCCCGACAGCGTCCCCGCCCTGGAGGCCGAGGACAACCTGGTGGTCAAGAGCGTCCCCAGCACCCGCGGGGTGATGGTCATCATCGAGACCGGGGTGGAGGGGCCCCTGGACATGAGCCATCCCAAGGTCCGCCAGGCCATGAACTACGCCATAGACCGGCAGTCCATCATCGAGTATATCCTGGGCGGATACGGCATCGAGCTGGCCACCGTGGCCCCGGATTACTTCCTGGGCTATGACCCCGCCGTTGAGCCCTATCCCTACGACCCGGAGAAGGCCAAGGAACTGCTGGCGGAGGCTGGTTACCCGGACGGCTTCGAGATCAAGGACTTCCGGGTGGGCCGAGGACGCTTCCCCCGGAACGTGGAGGTGGCCCAGGCCATCGTGGACCAGTTGGGTCAGGTGGGCATTGATGTCACCCTCAACGCCATGGAGTTCGGGGTCTGGGCGGCGGACACCAACGAGCACATCGTCGGGGACATGTCCCTGGCGGCCCTGAGCAACAACTATTTCGACACCTGGAACACTCTCTTCACCCTCTGTCGCTCCGGGAACGTCTGGGCCTGGTACGGCAATCCCGAGGTGGACAAGTACATTGACGAGGCGGGCAGCACCCTGGACCCGGAGAAGCACCTGGCCGCCACCAAGAAGGCCCTGGAGATGATCCGCGAGGATCCTCCCTTCATCTTCATGTATCAGCTGGTGGACGTGTACGCCCAGAACCAGCGACTGCAATGGGAGCCGCGCTCGGACGAGCTAATCTACCTCTACGACGCCAGCGTATAGAGCGGTGTTGGAGCACCCCGTCCGTCATGGTGCTGCTCATGACGGACGGGGTGGGAATTCGTAGGGGCGAACCTCGTGTTCGCCCTGGGCCACCGAGGGCGAATACAAGATTCGCCCCTACGGACCGGCAGTCGTGGCCTCGGAACATGCCGCCGCGGGACGCGGGGCGCTTAGGGTGACGGCGAGGGATTAGGGCTGGGTCGGGGGCAACCCCCCAAACGGTTAGCGGGCGGCCCCCCCCCGCAGAAAAAAGTGCCCGTGTCAAAAAAAACCAAAG
>JBBQIE010000313.1:0-4053 GCA_038324625.1 Anaerolineae bacterium
GCCACGGGAACCTCCAAGAGTGTTGGGGACATTGTACAGGCGGGCGGGGGATCGCGCCAACGAAGCGAGGGAGCCCTCACCCCCAACCCCTCTCCCACCGCGATGGGAGAGGGGAGGCTCTGCTCCCCCTTCCTTCGCAGGGAAGGGGGCAGGGGGGGTTAGGTAGCTCGGGAACCTCTCCCCCAAGCCATTTGGCCCGCCAAATGGCTGACCCTCCCCTGAAAAGGGAGGGGTGACTGGGGCTCCCCCTTCCTTCGCAGGGAAGGGGGAGGGGGGGGGGTTAGGTAGCCCAATCCCCCCGCCAGAGGCGCTGCATCTCCTCGCAGGTCTCCAGGAGGTGGTCCAGGGTGCCCTGGGCCTCGACCCGCCCGTCCTTGAGGACAATGACGTGATCGGCCCGTCGCAGCACCGCCCGGCGGTGGGATACCACCAGGCAGGTGGCCTCCCGCCTCTGGAAGAGGCCGTCCCACAGGGCTTTCTCCGTCTCCACGTCCAGGGCACTGGAGAGGTCGTCCACCACCAGGAGCTCGGCGTCGCGGACGAACATGCGGGCGGCGGCGGCGCGTTGGCCCTGGCCGCCGGAGAGCCGGACCCCCTTGGGGCCGACGACGGTCTCCAGGCCCTCGGCCATCTGGGCCACGTCCTCGTCGAGGATGGCCGCCTCCACCGCTCCCGGCAGGTCCACCCGCTCCTCCGGGAGCCCCATGAGGATGTTGTCCCGCAGGCTTTCGCTGAAGAGGCGGGGAACCTGGGAGGTGTAGGAGGCGCGAGGGGGCACCAGGGAGGCGGCTGGGTCCTCCACCAATAGCCCGTTCCAGCGGATGTCGCCGCGCTCTCGGGGCAGCAGCCCCAGTAGCGTCCGCAGGAGGGTGCTCTTGCCGGAGCCGATGCGGCCGGTGACCACGGTGAAGGAGCCGCGGGGCAGGTCCAGGCCCACCTCCTCCACTCCTCGGCCGTTGTCGGGATAGCGGTAGGTGAGCCCCTCGGCCTGAAGCCGCTCCAGGCGGTCCTCGGGGGCCTTGGCCTGGTAGGGCACGGCCGGATATTCGCCTTGCATGTAGACCGGGGCATGCCGCACCGACGCATCGGGCGGGGCGTCCTGCAGTAGCTCCACCATGCGCTCGAACGACACACCCACCTGCTTGTAGCGGGCCAGGAGGGAGCCGATCATGTAGGAGAACTCGGTGGCGTAGTTGAGGTAGTAGACGAAGAGGGCGAAGTCGCCCACGGTGAAGGTGCCCGACTTGATGGCCTGCCCGGACATTAGGAGTATGAGGCCCGTGCCCAGGTTGACGGCATTGTAGAAGATGGAGTGCATGATCTCGTGGAAGACTCGGTCCCGCAGGGCCGCCACTCGACGGTCCTCGCTCAGGCGGTCCAGGTGCTCGATCATGCGGTCCTCGGCGTGGGCCACCTTGACCGCCTGCACCGACCCGAAGGTCTCGGCGATGAAGTCCACCACGATGCCGGTGGTCTTGCGGCTGGCCCGGCGATAGGTGGTGAAGCGTTCCCGGGCCAGGTTGGCCGCCACCACCACCAACAGGAGGGGGATGAACACTACCAGGGCGATGCGGGCATTGATGCGGAGCATCACCGTCACGGCGATGACGCTGAACACGGTGGTGCCGATCAGGAACAGGAACTCTTGGAGGAAGCGGACCGCCTCCTCCACATCGCCCCGGAAGCGGCTGATGGCCTCCCCGGTGGAATAGGGCAGGGCTCGAGCCCCGGGCCGGTCCAGGATGTGCTCGAAGAGATTGCGGCGGATCAGGGCCCGAATGGTAAAGGACCACTGGTAGTTGAGGGTGACATCGGCGAAGACGAAGACTATGCGGGCCAGCCCGACGGCCACGATGAGGCCGGCCAGGGCCCAGGGGCCGAGGGTGGCGGGGGCATCGCCGGTCAGACTGTCGAAGAACCGCTGCACGATGATCCCCCCCGCCTGGGGGAGGGCGGCGAAGATGACGATGCGCAGGGCCGCCATGAGCAGAAAGCGCCCGCTCTGGTAGCGCAACATGATCCACAGGTACTTCCAGGTAGGCAGGGCTGCCGGGGGAGGGGTGGGGGTGCCCGTGGCTGATGACCGGGTCATACCAGCACCTCCTCGAGCCCGGCCTGGAGCAGGCCGCTGAAGCGGGAGTCGGGGTCGGCGGTGAGGGTCTCTCGGGCACCATGCTCCAGGATGCGGCCCTCCTGGATGATCATGATCTCGTCGGCTCGGAGGACGGTGCCCAGGCGGTGGGCGATGATGATGCCGGTGCGGCCTTGGAGCAGCCGGCCCACCGCCCGCTCGATGAGCTGTTCGGTGGCCGGGTCCAGCCGAGAGGAGGCCTCGTCCAGGACCACCAGGCCCGGGTCTTTGAGGAAGATGCGGGTGAAGGCCAGGAGTTGGGCCTCGCCGCTGGAAAGCCCCCCGCCGCCGGACTCGATCTCGGTGTCCAGGCCGTCCGGGAGGGCCTCGTACCAGTCCCACAGGCCCAACTCCCCGATCACCCGATGCAGGTCCTCGTCGGCGACGCTCCTATCGAAGAAGGTGAGGTTGTCCCGCAGGGAGGCATGGAAGAGCTGGACGTTCTGGGTGACCATCCCCACGCCCCGGCGGAGCTCGGCCAGGGGCAGTTGCCGGATATCCACCCCGCCCAGGCGCACGGCGCCCCGTTGGGGATCGTACAGGCGGAAGAGGAGGCGGCTCATGGTGGTCTTGCCGCTGCCGGTGCGCCCCAAGAGGCCGAGGACCTTTCCCGGCTCCAGGGTGAAGCTCAGGTCGGTCAGCACCGGCTCGTCGCTGTCGTAACTGAACGAAAGGCCGTCGAACTCCACCGACAGGGGTCCGGACGGCAGGGCCTCGTGGCCCTCCTCGATGACGGAGGCTTGGATGGCGAGCAGCTCCCGGATGCGGGCGATGCCGGCGCCGGCTCGCTGCAGGTCCTCCAACTGCTGGGTGATGCGTTGGATGGGTCGGTTAATGAGGTTGGTATAGCTGAAGATGAGGTACACCGTGCCGATGGTGGCCAGCCCTCTCTGGTAGACCCAGGCGCCCACCGCCAGGGCCACGGCATTGCCCACCACGAAGACCATAGTGGAGGAGTTGATCATGACGTTGGCCATGAGCCCGGCCCGGAGGTTCTCGCGCAGTATGTGTCGCATCAGCTCATAGAACCGCCGCATCACGTAAGCCTTGGCCCCACTGGCGCGGATGTCCTCGGTGCCGGCCAGGCGCTCCTCCAGGAAGCCGAAGAGTTCGGCGCTGGCCTCGCGGGCGGCATGCCACTGGGGCACGGCGATGCTGCGCAGGCGGTTCATCACCAGCAGGGCCAGGACGACGAAGGCGGTTAGGACCAGCCCCACCCGCCAGTCCTCCAGGAACAGAAGCCCCAGGATCACCACCAGCAGCAGAGCATTGCCCAGAAGCTGGATGACGAACTGAGAGAAGAAGTTGGAGAGGGAGGTCACATCCCCGTCCACCCGCTCGATCATCTCCCCGGGGGTGCGCTTATTGTGGAAGGACATGTCCAGCCGTAGGCAGTGCCGGGCCAGATCGGACCGCAGGGCGTTAGTGGAGGTCCAGCCCACGTTCTCGCCCAGGTAGGCGGCGCCCACCGAGGCGGCCTGTTGCACGATGGCGAGCACGATGAAGAAGATGGCGGCCCGGAGAAGGGCCTCGGTGGCGGCCCCGGCGCGGGCGGCATCAATGAAGTAGCGCATGATCTGGGGGTTCACTGCCTGCAGGGCGATGCTCCCCAGGATCAAGGCGGTCAGCAGCAGCACTCGCCTCCGCTGGGGCCGGTTGTACCGGGCCAGCAGGGTCCAGTTCTGCCGGAGCGGGATGTTCATGGGGGCTATACTCCTGACCATGCCGGGGCCGGGTGCCGGCGGAGCATCGGGCGAATACGAGATTCGCCCCTACGGCTCACGACTATCCAAGGCGCTCGTTCAGGGGGCGAGTAGTTAGACGAGGCATCTTGTTAGAGGATACCAGCTTCGGGAGAGGGAAGTCAAGGTGAGCGAGGGGGGAGAGAGATCCCCCGCCCTTCTTGAGTATCGGCCTCGAAC
>JBBQIE010000314.1:0-4029 GCA_038324625.1 Anaerolineae bacterium
GCTATTGGTGCTGGCGGAGGGGTCCCGAGGGAAGCTGGCCGCCTCGCTGGGGCTGGTCAGCCAGAGCCCGGATTACGCCGCCTTACATGCCCTCTTCGAGTGGGACGCCGGAGACACGGCCGAGATCCACTATCTCCCCGACCTCTTCCCCAGCACCGCCTGGTGTATGCCCTCGGCCCCCGGCCTGGCCAGTGTGGTGGTCTCCACCGGCGCCGATGGCGATGACCGATCCGCCCTCCGGGCCGGGCTCCGGCATTTGGTGAGTGTCGAGGGTTTCGGGGGGGCGTTGGCCGGCAGCCGACCGGTTTCCTCCCCGGCCTTCGGCTATCTCCGCACCGGTCTGGCGTCGGTGGTCCCCTTCCGGGAGAGGGTGTTGTTGGTGGGAGACGTGGCGGCGGTGGCTCATCCCCTGACGCTGGAGGGCACCGGCGCCGCCATGGAGAGTGGGCGCATCGCCGCCCAACATGCCCTCTACGCTCTGGAGAAGGGGCGGTTCAGCGCCGCCGACCTCTCCGCCTACGCCAAGGCCCTGCGCCGGCGCTTCGGGGTGGAGTACCGCTCCGCCCGGATACTGCGGGCCCTGTTGCGCAGCGAGCGGGTTCTGGAGCGCATCGTGGGCCGGGCCCAGAGAGACCCCAGTTTCGCGGCCCAGATGGGAAGCGTCTTCCTCCGCACTCAGAGTACCCTCGGTACCCTCACCCCGGCGAACATCCTGCGCTACCTCATGTGGTGGCGGGCTCCGCGCCGCCGGTAAGGGATAGCCACGGAGACCCAGAGAGCACGGAGGAAAGACGAGTAGGGATCGGTCGCCCGTGGGCGATGGCAGTCCGGATCACCTTGATTCCGGTGCTCACCGCGGTGCCGATGCCTCCCTCGCTATCGCCTGCCGACCCAGGAGCATGAGGGGCACTCCCACCAGACACATGGCGGCGGTGATCCAGAAGACCGAGGTCAGGCTCAGGCGGTCGCTGATGAAGCCGCTGACGGCCGGGCCGGCGGTCATCCCCAGGGCGTAGATGGCCTGGAAGGCCCCCATGGCCGATGCCCGCCGCGATTGCGGCACCGCCTTGATGCTCAGGCCCATCAGGACCGGGTAGGTGAGCCCCATCCCCAGGCCGAATAGGGCCCGGGTGGCGAGAAGGCCGAGGAAGCTGCCGGTATAGGAGATGGCGGCGGTGCTGAGGGCGAGCAGGGCCAAGCCCACTCCCACCAGCCAGCGCTCGTCCACCCGGGTGGAGAGCCCGGCCACCACCGTGGTCATGATGGCGTAGGGCACCAGGACCACCGAGGTGAGGATGCCGATCTCGGAGGAGCCCAGGCGCAGGACCTCGTCGGCGTAGATGGGGACGAAGGCGTACGAGGTGGCGAAAGAGGCGTACTGCACCACCGCCGCCACCAGGGATATGAGAAGCAGTGAGGGCAGGGTGAGGACCCCGGCGATCTGACGCACCGACGGGGCCCGACCGGTCTGGGCCCGCTCCTCCGGCACCGGCAGCAGGACCATCAGGCCCACCAGGGCCACCCCCGCCGAGACTAAGAAGGGGGAACCGGTGCCGTAGGCGGCGGCGATGTAGCCGCCCGCCAGGGTGGCGATCATCTGGCCGACCGAGCTGGACAGCGACATGATGCTGGTGGAGCGCACCGCCTCTGAGGCCGGGAAGAAGCCGGAGAAGAGCACCGTGGAGGCCACCCAGGTGGAGGCGGCCACCCCCGCTAGCCCCCGGGCCACGAGCATCTGGGTGGGGGTGCGGGCCAGGGCCAGGCCCACGGCGCTCACGGTGATGGTGAGGAACCCCAGGAGCACGAAGACCTTCCGCCGCCCCAGGCGGTCGGAGGCGATGCCCAGGGGGATCCTGAGGATGAGTTGGGTCAGGCCGTAGGAGCCCACCACCATGCCCACCATGGTGTCGCTGGCGCCCAGGGAACGGGCATGTACCGCCAAGGTGGGCACGTAGAAGTACAGCGCGGCCCAGAAGAGGCCGATGCCGACGGCGAAGGTGCCGACGTGCCGGGAGGGAGAGGAGCGCCTGCTCATACCGCTGGTAGCCTCGGATGGCGAAGGATGGGGCGAACGTGACAGGGCTTCCGGGGCGCGCTAGCGCTCCAACATGAGCGTGACCGGGCCGTCGTTGTGGATCTCCACCAGCATGTGGGCCTGGAAGACCCCCGTCCCGGTGGGTACGCCGGCGGCCCGGAGTCTGCCGGCGAAGTGATCCACCAGGGGCTCGGCCTTCTCCGGGAGGGCGGCGCCGGTGAAGCTGGGTCGGCGGCTCTTGCGGGCGTCCCCGTAGAGGGTGAACTGGGAGACGACCAGGGCCTCGCCGCCGACATCCAGCAGAGACAGGTTCATCTTGCCCTGGTCGTCCTCGAACACCCGCAGGTTGGCGGCCTTGTCGGCCAGCCAGGCAGAGTGCTCCTCGGTATCCCCCGGGGCGACGCCGACCAAGATCAGCAGGCCGGGCCCGATGCGGGCCACCTCGGTGTCCTCGACCCGCACCGCCGCCTGAGACACCCTCTGCACTAGGGCCCGCACCGGCTAAGCGGAATCTTCGAGAGCGAAGAACTCGCGGAATTGGCTCCAGAGGGCCCGCTTCTCCACCACCGAAGTCAGGAGTTCCCAGTCCTCCTGCCCATAGCTATCGCGGCGGGGGACACGGCGCTGGAGGCGATAGATCCCCGTATGCAGAAGGTCTCGAGCCGCTTCCACGTTTCCAGACTGGGCCATGGCCGTGGCCAGGATGAGAGCCACGTGCGGCGACGCCAGTCTGGCCCTATCTGTCATCAGGATGGAGATGGCAGCGTCTAGGCCTCCCAATCGCAGGGCAGTCTCGGCCCACTCCACCTTGCCGAGACTGTCGGCCAGCGGGCTCTCTTTAGTCAGTCGCTGCCAGTGCTTATCTCCCTCGGAGAAATCCCCGGCCCGGCGGGCCAGGATGCCCCGGTAGAACTCCTGGCGGATGCGGGATACATCTTGGTCCAGGTAGCGGCGGAGGGTGGTTCGATCGTCTATCCGCAGCAGATAGGTGTAGAGGTCGCGGGCATTGCGCAGCGCAAAGTTAGAGTCAGCCTCCATGGCCTGATCCCACTCCGCCAGGGCTTCCGCCTTGCGGCCCCGCTGGGCTTCCAGAGCGAAGAGGTCCAGGTGGATGTCGGCCCGCCCCATGTCGTCGCTTACCAGCTCCAGGGCCCGGCGGTAGAGGTCCTCGGCTTGGTCGAGGTCCCCCATGCTGAAGGTTACCTGAGCCAGCGCCACCCAATGAGCGGGGTCCTGCGGGAAGCGCTCGGCGAGGGCGGCGAGTTCGTCCCGGGCCTGGGCCAGGTGGCCTTGCTGGGCTCGAAGCCTGGCCCGGAAGTTGGCGATGGCTTCCTCCCGTTCCGGGGAGAAGCGGTCCAGGCCATCCAGAGAGGCGACGGCCTCATCATACCGACCGGTGTTGCTGAGGAGGGTGGCGAGATCCAGGCCCGCCACTAGGCCCATCTGACTGAGGTCGTCACGAGAGCGCAAGGTCTCATCGGAGAGGGAGGACAGACGCTTGACGATGCGCCGGAGGAGATCGAGTGCGGGCTCGGCGCGACCGGCCTCGAGTAGTTCTCGGGTACGAGCGTACATGCTCTCATAGGTGTTGTCGAGGGACCGAACCCCGAAATCCAAGTGTACCTCCCCAGACCAGTGAATCGGAGGATTATAGCAGCGGCCCAAGAGCGCGTGCCAACGGGGGCGCGGGGAAGTGGACTGGGTGGACCGCGGCGGACCGGCCCTGATCATGGGTGTCTCAAGTGGGGGCCGGGTTCGGCCCTAGTGTCAGAGCCAAGCCCGTCATACTGAATGAAGCGTTCCTCAGCGGAGTGAAGCATCCCGTTCGCGCGAGGCAAGACCCTTCACTTCGTTCAGGGTGACGGCGGGACGCTGCTCATGACGTGCCGACGACAACTCGTAGGGGCAGACCACTGTGTCTGCCCAGGCTACCGAGGGCGAATACAAGATTCGCCCCTACAGATCATGGTCATGGACTTCCAACATGCCTCCGC
>JBBQIE010000315.1:0-4028 GCA_038324625.1 Anaerolineae bacterium
CTGAAAGGCTTGGTTAGGTAGTCATCGGCACCGGCTTTGAAGCCCAGGATGCGATCCTCGGTGCGGCCTCGGGCGGTGAGAAAGAGGATCGGCGTGCCGGCGAGGAGAGGATCGTCGCGCATCCTACGGCAGACCTCGAAACCATCCATGCCAGGCATGACGATATCCAGGATGACGATGTCGGGCTTGATCTGCCTCGCCTGCTGGATGCCTTGGACGCCACTGAAGGCCAAGAAGACGGTGTGGCTACGCCGCAGAGCGTTCTCCACGGTCTTGGCCACATCCGTATCATCATCAACGACCAGTACTCGCACGGCTGCGCCTCCCCACCCCCAGCGGGGGCCGATCCGATGCTAGATGGGGCCAGTCTATCATGGGGTGGGAATGCTGCAAAGGCCCTCAAGTATTGCAATCCTGCTGCCGATATGTTGGTGATGCCTGCCTGCCCTCATCGGGCCCGATGCAGGCCCGTGGGAGGTTCTACTCGGGATGAAACGGGTTCCCATCTCTGAGCTGCGCCCGGGCATGGCCGTGGCTCGGGACGTGGCCGACGGCAAAGGCGGACTCCTGCTCAGACGAGGGGTAAACCTGAGTCCATCGTATATCCGGGCCCTGGAGGACAGAGGCTTTGCCTGGGTGTACGTCTCCGATGATGCCACGGACGTCATTGTGGTTGAGGACTTGGTTAGCACCTACGCGGCGGGCTCGGTTCAACACGTCGTTCGCCGCCTGCAATCGCTGACTGCTGTCTACTCCGACGACGCCGTGTCCGCCTCTGATGACGGACCTCAGGGGGACCAGGCGTTGCTGGAGCAGGAATGCGAGGAGATCGCTTGTGTCCTCAATCAGGTCCTGACCGCCAACATAGTCACTGCCCTGGCGCGGATGGCCTCGGTGGATGCCGCCCTGCTATCCCACGGCCTAGACACGGCGGCGGTGGCGGTGCATTTCGGGATGCGGATGGGCCTGGACGATCAAGGGCTATGCTCGATTGCCGCCGGCTGCATGTTGCACGACTGTGGAAAGGCCCTGATGGGGCACCACATCCTTTTGCTTCCGGTGCTCTCGGACGGCCAACTGTCGGAGTTGAGACGGCACCCGCTGATGGGCCTACAGATGGCGCGGGAGTTGGATGTAGATGACCCTGATGTCACCGCCATCATCGCCCAGCACCACGAACGTCAAGACGGTTTGGGGTTTCCTCGTGGGCTTCGGGGAAACAACCGGATCAACGCCGGACAGCAGGCGGGTCGGATATCGCTCCCGGCCGAGATCGGCGCGTTGGCGGATACCTGCACCGTGCTGACGACCGACACCCTGACCGGAGCCAGGCTGGATGACGTCCAGGTGGCCCTCACCCTGAGGCGGATGGCGGGCACCATGCTGAATCGGCGGCTGGTGGATCACTTCCTACAGGGCAGCTACTCGGTTCCGGTGGGACTCCCGGCCTACGTGCGGACGGGAAGGTATGCCGGCTGTCGAGGCACGGTAGTACGGGTTTCCCCCTCCGATCGCTCGGGGGTGGTGGTTCGGCTGATGCAGGACAGCGGCGGTAGCTGGATGCAGCCGCTGGAGGTGGACACCGCCGAGGAGCGGGATGCCGGCCTGTCGGCGGTGCTCAGCTGATGTCCACTGATGCCAACGGTCGCTTGGCCGAGCTTCGCCACGTGGCCGTTCTCTTTGCCGACCTGCAAGGGTTCACCAATCTCTGTGAGCGCCTGGACCCTGAGGAAGTGGTGGAGCTCCTTCAGGTCATCTACGCTCGCCTGGGTGAGGAGGTGGAGCGCTACGGTGGCCACATTGACAAGGTACTGGGAGACGGCCTGATGGTGCTGTTTGGCGCTCCCCAGGCCCGCGAAGACGACGGGCTGCGGGCACTCATGGCCGGCCTGGCCATGCAGAAGGCCATGACCGACCTCCAGCCTTGGTTGCGGGAGCGACTCGGTCAGGCTCTGGGGATGAGGGTGGGAATAGACGCGGGCCCGGTCGTCTATGGAGTGATCGGGCCGGATGCCGTCGGTCGAGCTACCGTGATCGGCGACGCGGCCAATGTTGCTGCCAGGCTCCAGCGCATCGCCGCCCCCGGTCAGGTGGTAGTCAGCGACCGAGCTCGGCGCCTGGCCAGCCGCCAGGTGCAGTTTCGCAAGCTGGGGGTGACGCCCTTGGAGGGGCGACGGGCCCCAGTGGAAGCCTTCATAGCCGTGGCCCCCTATGCCCCCATCGCCGGGGACCTGGCCGCCATGACTAGCTCGATGGCCGGTCGCGCGGCGGAGACGCAACGCCTTCTGGCCCTCTACGACGCTGCCGCCTTGGGTCGGACGGGACTGGTCCTATTGACCGGCGAGTCCGGGATCGGCAAGACCCGGCTAATGGTGGAGTTTGCCGCTTTGCTGCGGGGCCGCCACGGCTCCGCTCGCCCCCTGGTAATACATGTACGCAACCGATGGGAGGTTAGCGTCTCCTACCGACCATATGACATGTTGACGCAGGCGCTCGGGGTCAGGCCGAATGTCCGAGGCGATGGTAGGCCGGCCACGCTTCGGGCCGCGATGGAGGCTGCGGACCCGACCAAGTCCGAGGGGGACTGCCGGGAGGCGGTGGAGGCTCTGCGTGACCTCTGTGGGCGCATGCCCGTGGTCTTGCTGGTGGATGATTGGGACTGGGCGGACCCTCTGGATGCCGCTCTGCTTGCCAATCTGATCCAATCCGTCGCTGGCCTGCCCATTTTGGTGTTGGTGTCGGGCCGACGGGTGGAGTTGCCATTGCCTGCCGGCCTCAGCGATGTCTCCGTCAATCGCATGAAGCTCACCCCTCTGGACAGCCGGGAGTCCTGGATGCTACTACAACAACACCCGGCCTTTGGGGCGCTCCCCGCGGATATGGCGGAATCTCTGCTTCAGTGGACGGGTGGGAACCCGGCTCATGTCCTGGAGTCGGTGGAGGCACTGATAGATCAGGGCGTGGTCTCGCCGTCAGGGGAGGGGTGGCGCATCCGCGAGGAAAACCTGGCCGTGGCCATGCCGGAGACCATCCGGAACTCGGTCCTGTCCCGACTGGATGCGGCGGATCCCGATAGCGTTCACCTTCTGAGGTTGTGTTCGGTGATGGGCGCCGAGATCTCGTTGCCTCTGCTTGCCGCCGTGGCCGAACGGGCTGAGACGGAATTGCGGGATGAGATGCACTCACTGGTGGAAGCCGGGCTGGTGGTGTCGCTGCCGGAAGCGGCAGACCGCTATTGCTTCAGAAGCGAACTCATACGTGAGGTAGCCTACCACACCATGCTCAAGCGGCATCGCCAGGAGCTGCACCGAGCGGTCGGTTTGGCTCTGGAGAAGCGACCGGACGCCCGGGCCGCCGATCTGGCCCTGCACTTCGTGCGCGCGGGGTTGGGTGAACGGGCGGTCCGCTATGGACTGGCAGCCAGCGGCGACATGCTGGCTCGGGGAGAGCACGAGCGCGTGCTTCTATTGTTGGACGAGATGCGAGCCCACATTCCCGAGGATGACGCGAATCAGCGAGCAGTGCTTCTGGAGCGACTGGGCGAAGCCTATGTAGCCTCTGGTAACACCGCCGGAGGGGTAGAGGCCTTTCTCCAGGCGCTGGGTATGACCCGAGATCCGGTCGGGCGGGGCCGGCTGATGACCCAGGCGGGATGGGCCTATGCCATCCAGGGCCGGGCCGACGTGGCCATGAAGCACTATCAGAGAGCCCGAGAGGTGTTGTCCTCCGTGGAAGCCGAGCCGGAACAGGCCTTGGTGGCGGCGTCCATGCGGCTGCTGTATGACCGGCCCTGAGCCCGGCCGCCGGGATGAGTCCCGGCGCGCTTGTCGCCGTCTGGCCGCTATGCTATATTCCTGGCCGGTTGTGTTCAGATTGCCGCCGGGTAGAGAGGGCGATGAAGCTCGACAGGGGCACGTTGCGGGCCCTCGCCGCTGCCACTCAGCTTGGGACCTCAATTGCCGCCTCTCTGGCCCTGGCGATGGGTGGGGGTTTTCTGCTCGATCGGTGGTTAGGCACGGAGCCGTGGC
>JBBQIE010000316.1:0-4025 GCA_038324625.1 Anaerolineae bacterium
AATATCGCCCTGGTGAGATCGCGCACCGGCATTCCTCCTACCATCCTCTGACCATTTCCTGGGCTCGTGGCAGAGCCACGATCACATCCGAGGCTACCACGCCGGCTCGCCCCCGGTCCCGTCCCGCCAACTCGCCGGCCAGACCGTGCAGGTAAACGGCGGCGCAGGCCGCCTCATAGGGCCCCAAGCCCTGAGCGAGAAGCGACACTATCGCCCCGGCGAGCACATCTCCAGTGCCGGCCGTGGCCAGATTGGCGCCGGCAAAGGGCGCCACCGCCGCCTCCCCGCCTGGGTCAGCAATCACGGTGAAGGCTCCTTTGAGCACTACCACCGCCTTCCATCGGCGGGCGCCTTCCACCGCCGCCCCTATCCTATCGGCCTGGACCTCCGCCACCTCGCCGCTCAGAAGCCGGGCCATCTCCCCGGGATGGGGGGTGAGCACTGAGTTGGGCGGAAGGCGCTCCAGCAAAGCCGGCGTCTGAGCCATGAGGTTGAGGGCATCGGCATCGAAGACGGTGGCCGCCACCGGCCAGGCATCATCGGCGACCGACGGCGCCGTCCCCGCCCGAAAGCCAATGCCGCGCCGCTCGTTGACATCCCCGGAACCCAGAAGCCGCTACAGGAACTGAGCAACCGGCTTCTCAGTGGTGAGCCCCGGCCCTACTAGCATGGCCTCGTACTTGTCCCAGTGCCGGCGCAGCACCGCGACCGCCTCTCCACTGACCACTCCCATGTCCGCCGGCAGATACAGCCTGGTGGCCTCCGGCACCATCGAGTCCGCTAAAGCCACCACCGGCCCCACCCCCGCCAGGGTGACCAGGCCGCAGCCAGTGCGTGCCGCCGCCCCCGCCGCCAGGAGGGCGGCGCCACTGTAGCTGGTGGATCCGGCCACGATCAAGGCGGAGCCGAAGGTGCCCTTGTGGGCATCCCGAGGCCTGGAGGGAAGCAGCCGGGACACCAGCCTGCCATCCATAAGCGTGGGTCCACCTACCTCGGGCTCCGGAAGCCCGATCTCGGCCACTATCAGCTCCCCCACTCGCTCCGCCCCGGGGAAGGTCAGTAGTCCTAGCTTGGGCAGCCCCATGGTCACGGTGACATCGGCCGCCGGGGTTAGCTCGTCCACCGCGCCTGTGTCCGCGTTCAGCCCCGAGGGGACATCTACCGCAATAACCAAAGGCCGATCGGAGACTCCTGGTCTGCCTGGAGAGACCAAGTCCGGTCTCAAGTCGGAACGGTCTGACAGGGCCTGCCCGAGCTGGTCTAGTATGACCCTGACCTCACCGCTGACGGGGGGATGAGCACCGGTGCCGAAAAGCGCATCCAGTACCAACCCCGACTCCGCCAGATGTCGCCGCAGGGCAGTCAGAGCCTCGTCCCCCACGCCTACTCCGTAAGCCACGCCCAGCCCACGAAGTTGAGACCAGACAGGGTCGTTTTCCGATCGCTCGCGAGCCAGATGAACGTACACCTTCCAGCCGGCCAGGAGGAGGTGCCGAGCGGCAACCAGTCCGTCTCCCCCGTTGTTGCCCGGTCCGGCCAGCACCACTAGCGATGCCCCTCCCACCGGACACCGGTCCACGATGGCCTGCGCCACCAGCCTGCCGGCGGTCTCCATCATGTCGCCGAAGCTGTTGCCGCCGGCGTCGGCCCGCTGTTCCAGGTGCCGCATTTCCTCGACCGAGACTATCCTCACAGACGTGCCTCCATTACCAACCGCCTATCCGTATGCCACGGGATCGGCACCGGGCTCGTCCGAGCGTTTCCGCCCCAGATTCGGAAACCCAGTGCGCATTCGCACCGATCACGGCAGCCGTTGCCCGAACTCGGGTTCACACGTATTTGGTCAGGTTCTCCTCGAAGAACCGGATGGTTCGCTGCAGGCCCTCGTCCAGCGATACCCTCGGCTCCCATCCCAGCTCCTCGCGGGCCCGGGTATAGTCGCCGTAGTAGGAGCCGATGTCAATGGCCTTGCGCTCCTCCGGCCAGGGCACTAGCGAGTAGGAGCCCTGGCCTCGGAGCCGTACCATCCTCTCCGCCAGGTCCCGCAGCGACACCGGCTCCAGGCTTCCTAGGTTGTAGACCCGGCCATCGGCGCAATCACTCGCCGCCGCCAGCAGGAAGGCATGTACCACGTCATCTACGTAATTGAAGTCACGTAATTGCGACCCATCCCCGTAGATCTGGATCTCGCCGCCCTCCAGGAGCAAGCGGAACCACCAGCCGATGAAGGTCTGTCGAGCATCCCGGATTCGCATCCGAGGTCCGTAGGTGTTGGTAAGGCGCAAGCTGGAGGCGCGCAGACCATAAGCATTGTTGTAGACGATGTGATACCACTCCCCCGCCATCTTGTTCACCCCGTTGACATCCGTGGGGTGCATAAGGTGGCGCTCGTCCACGGGAAGGTAGTCCGGTCTGCCGTATTGCTGTCGGGTTCCGGCATAGACGATCTTCACCCCGGGATTATGCTTGCGGCAAGCCTCCAGGATAGAAAGTTGGCTCCGGCAGTTGATCTCCAGGTCGGTGTAGGGATCCTCCATCGAATCCAGATGGCTGACCTGTCCGGCCAGGTTGAAGATGTAGTCCTGGCCACGGACCAGATAGCGCATGCTGTGTTCGTCCCGCACATCGGCGATATTCACCCGCACCTGGGATCGGACCGGCTCGATGTTGTCGAGGCTGCCGCCATAGCTGGGTATCAACGAATCCACCAGCAGCACTTCCGCGCCCAGCTCCACCAGCGCCAGCGCCAGGTTGCTGCCGATGAACCCGAGCCCCCCAGTGACCAGGGCTCTACTCCCAGAAAAGGCCGAGCGCAACTCCCCTTCGTGTACCTGGTTCACTCTCTCACCTCGATCTCCAGGACGGTGGCCGCGTTTGGCTCCGGCTGTCCCTCGGCAGCCATCAAGCTCAGGCGAGGGTAACCGGGCCGGTCGGCGCGATACAGGCCCACGGCCACTGAGTACCGATCCGGCGTCAGAGCTGGGTCGAGCCTCAGGGTGTGCGCATCCCGGACCACCTCGCCCGGCAACCAGCCGGTGGTGGGTCGGGCTCCCTTCTGTGGCGGCCCATCGCTGCCCGCTACTATCCCCCCTTCCGGGGAAAGAAGATGCACGAAAACGGTATAGGACTGGTCCACGACCTCATCGCAGCGCCAGTAGAGCACCACTTCCAGCTCTCGGCCCCCATCGCCCTCAGTCTCGGAGGACTCCACCCCCACCAGGTGGATGAGCCCACCGAAGTCGCGGTCCAGGGCCGAGGCTTCGGTGGGTACCGTGTAAGCACGCTCCACCCCGGCCGCGAACACCTCCCCTAGGTCCAGCGTGCGTTCCGGCTCCGCACCGACCTGAGCCACGAATCGCCACTGGCCCCGAGGGATATCCCTGGGGACTCTCAGGATCAGCCTCTCTCTCAGAGCCCCTCCACCGGCGGGGGGAATGACGGCCGTCGGCGAAGACACCGCCCCTGGCGATATCGTCTCGCCATCTCGCTGGAGCAGGGCTTCGACCCTCTCGCCCACGTAGCACTCTCCGGGACACTCCCACCAGAGGGATAGCTCGAACTCACCACCTGGCTCCAGAATGCGCGGCGCCACCGTCGCCCCCACCAGTCGGCGGCCGTCCCCAAGACTCACTTCCAGTTCCAGCTCCGGTGCCATCTCTGCTCGGTCGGCGCCGGGGCCGGGGAGGATCTCCGTCACTCCCAGATTCAGGCTGGTGAAAGGCAATCTCTCATCGCCCAGGAGCATCGGGAAGGGACGGCTGGGGTCCTCATAGACCCCGACCTTCACCGTGGCCGAGCCCGCCGGCATGTCGGGGGGAACCGGTATCTCCAGATTCTGGTACACTCGGTCTCCCAGTCGCCAGTCACTGGTAGGATAGGTCAGTACGTCCGCCTGGGCCCAGGAGCTTCCGTTCCCGTCGAGCAGGTGCGCGAAGAAGGTCACGTTCCGGCCTCCTGGAGCCGGTGCCCCTACCTCCCACTCCAGCTGTATCGGCAAGGCAGCACCGGCCGTCACCGAGGACGGC
>JBBQIE010000317.1:0-4022 GCA_038324625.1 Anaerolineae bacterium
GGGGGGGGGGGGGGGGGCCCGGCCCCACGACCTGATGCGGGACGCGGTGCAGGTGCTCGAGGCCCAGCGCATTGGCTATCGCTTCGGCCAAGGCGACCTCGACACCGGCCTTCACCTGTCGTTTCCCCTCGCCACCGGGCGGGTGCTCCTCATCGTGGAGGACAACCCCGGGGCCTGTGCCCTCTACGAGCGCTATCTGGAGAACACCGAGTGGAAGCCCATCACCCTCACCCGGCCGACCACGACGGCGGAGGTAGCCACTGCCGAGGGGGCGACCGCCATCCTCCTGGATATCATGATGCCGGAGGCCGATGGCTGGAGCGTCCTGCAGTCGCTGCGGCTCCACCCGCCCACCAGAAGTATCCCAGTCATCATCTGCTCGGTGCTGAAAGACCCGGAACTGGGCTCCGCCCTCGGTGCCTCCGCCTACCTGACTAAGCCGGTTTCTCGCCCGCAACTGCTTCAGGCTCTCCGCCGAGCGGCGGGATAGCGTAGGACGGCTTCAGGTGAACCAGGCAGGCCCGGATTAGGTTGAGGGTATCGTCTTCGCTGAGCCCGGAGGCGGTAGTCACCGAGAAGCCGTGGGCCTGGCGCTCCCGGTCCTCCATTCCCGGCTGGTGGGCGGTGACGGCGATGACGGCCGTCACCTGGTCGCTGAACTGCCGCCGTATGGCCTGGGCCACCGCCCGGCCGCTCATGCCCGGCAAGGCGATGTCCAGAAGGACGATGTCCGCCGGCTCCTGCGCCAGTTTGTCCAGCGCCTCCCGGCCATCGTGAGCCCAATCCACCTCCCAGTCCCCCTGCTGCGCCTCGATGATCCGGCGCACCAGCCGCACGAAGGACGGGTCGTCGTCCACCACCAGGATGCGGCGCAACTGAGGGAACCGCCCCAGGGCCATCGCCAGCCCATCGCTGTCCACGGGCTTGACCAGCCAGTCGTCATAGAGGTGTCTCTCGAACAGGCTCCGCCCGCCCGGCAGACAACACTGAAGCACCGGCACCGGCTCGGACATCAGCGCCGCTGGGAGGCCCACCGGGCCCTCTTCCGGCCCGGCGGACACGTTGACGATGACCGCCCGCGGATGCTCCCGGATCACCAACTCCTTCGCCTCCGTGAGGTCGACGGCTCTGATCACCCGGTACTGCTCCAGGTGTCTCCGGAGGAAAGCCTCGCCCTCCGGCTCGTCCACCACCAGTATGGAGGGCGACGTCTCCCCAGAGGACATCTCGGTCACCGGATGATTGGCCAACCGGGCCACCTGCTTCTCCTCCACGGGCAGGCTGAAGTAGAAGGTACTTCCTCGGCCCACCTCGCTCTCCACCCACATGCGACCGCCATGCATCTGCACGAATCGCCGGGCGATGGCCAGCCCCAGCCCCTTGCCGGCACTCCTCAGGGCCTCGTCCCCGGGCCCGGTCACCTGGCGGAACTCATCGAAGATGCGGTGCAGTTCCTCCGCCGGGATGCCGGAGCCGGTGTCCACCACCGAGATCACCACCTCCTCCCCTTGCCGGACGGCGCTCACCGCGATCTCCCCCTGATCGGTGAACCGACAGGCATTGGCCAGCAAGTTGAGAAGCACCTGCCGGATGCGAGTCCGATCCACGAACAGGGTGTGTACCTCGGGGGAAACTTCGTGGCGGATGCGCACCGCCCGCTTGTCCACCAATAGCCTCGAGGCGAGGTCCACCGCCTCTTCGATGATGGCGGCCAGGTCATGGTGCTCCCGGTGGATGGGCATCTTCAGGGCCTGGACCCGGGCCAGATCCAGGATGTCGTCCACCAGTTCCGAGAGGTAGCGGGCGCTGCGCTGAATCTCCCCCACGTCCCGGCGGAGGGCCGGGGTCCACACCGCCCCAGCGTAGACCTCAGGATAGCGCTGCATCACTTCCACGAACCCGAGGATTATGTTGAGTGGGGTGCGGAGCTCGTGGCTCACCGTGGTGGCGAACTGCTCCTTGAGGTGGCGGCCCTCCTCCGCCTCCCGCTGGGCCAGGGCCAGCTCGCCCAGGCTGCGCTTGAGCAAGCCGTTGGACACTTTGAGGGCCTTGTTTAGCCGGTTGACCTCTTCCTGGCGCAGGCGGACCTCCCGCGCCAGCCGGGCCCCGTGGGCCGCCTCCGTCCAGGCATCCCGCAGGAAGCCCCGGCTCAGAGTGACAGCCACCAAGGCCACGCCCCCCAATAGGGCCAAGGCCAGGGAATGTATCTCGGGAGGAATGGGACCGAGCGCCGGCCAGGCGAGGGCGACGCCGGCGATGCCGATCATCACTGGCGTCGCCAGGTACCAGGGAAGCAGGAATGCCGCCAGCAGCAAGGGCACGGCCAAGAAAGCGGCCGCCTCGGGAAAGCCCAGGAGAGAGTGGGAGGCCCAGATGCTTCCCAGGGTCAGGAGCACTTGTCCCACCCCGATGGCGGTGGCGGAGAGCCTCCCGTAAAGGGCGATGACCGGAATGATGACGGCCATCGCCAGGGTTAGGGAAATGAGGGACAGGCTCTCCACCCGGCGGCCCAGTTCCACGAAGAGGAAGACCCAGGCGACGCCCGAGACCACCATGCCCGCCCGGATGGCGACCCCCCGCCGCAACTCGTCCCACTTGTCTTCCCCCATCCTGACCATCCGGCCCTCCCCTGAAAAGCTCATCATTATACATAAGTCGAGGGAGAAGTGGTATAATATAGGTACTTTGACAAGGTAGTGAGGTAGGCTGTGTCAAGTTGGGCCAACGAGATTGTGGGTGAGATCGAGCTGAATGATGACCGTCTGAATGATCGATTGGTGACGCTGGTGGAGACCTTCGTGGAGCATCCGGCGGCTTCTATACCGGAGGCTTGTGGAACCTGGGCGGCGACTGAGGCAGCTTACCGGTTCTTCGACAACGAGGCCGTGGTGCCGGAGAGGATCATCGAGGCCATGGCCCAGGCCACGGCCAAGCGCTGCCGGGGTGTGGAGTTGGTGCTGGCGGTGCAAGATACCACCAGCTTGGACTACACGACTCACACCGACACGGCCGACTTGGGGAGCCTGGAGCATCCCCAGCACCGAGGGTTGTTTGCCCATAGCGTTCTGGCGGTAAATGCCCGCGGTGGGGTCCCCATCGGAGTGGTCAGTCAGCAGATCTGGGCTCGGGACCCGCAGACGATAGGCAAGAGTGCCAAGCGCAAGGAGCTGCCGATCGAGGCCAAAGAGAGTGCCCGTTGGCTGCTTGGGCTGCGGGAGAGCGAAGAGCGTCTGGGGTCGAAAGTGGCGGTGCTGTCGGTAGCCGATCGAGAGGCCGATGTGTACGAGCTCTTTGCCCTGGCCCGACAGAGCTGCGAGGCGACTGGTTGGTTCGTGCCCGCCATGACCGCAAGCTGGAAGGGAATGAAGGGCACTTGCTGGAGGCGGTCGAGGCCGCTTCGGTATGTGCCACCACCACGGTAGAGTTGTCCCGGACCGATGAGAGGGAAGCGCGTTTGGCCAAGCTGGAGGTGCGTCGGGCCCAGGTGATGCTGGTGCCTCCACGGCGAGCGATGGGGGTGATACAGAAGTGGTGGGCCGAGCACTCCCAAGTCGAGCGTCTGGCTCCCGAGAAGCTGGAGCCGGTTCGAGTGGGGGTGGTACTGGTGAGCGAAGTAGAGGTAGCTGAAGGGGTCAAGCCGGTGCGTTGGCTCTTGCTGACCAGCCTGCCGGTTGAGAGTGCCGAGCAGGCCTTGGCCTGTGTGGAGCACTACCGGTTGCGGTGGCTGGTAGAACGGTTTCACTACGTGCTCAAGAGCGGCTGTCAAGTCGAGAAGCTGCAACTGGAGAGTGCTGATCGGTTGAGGCGGGCGGTGACGGTCTACAGCGAAGTGGCTTGGCGGCTGTTGTGGCTGACCTATGAGGCTCGGGCGCATCCCGAGGCACCCTGCACCACCGTATTGGATGAGTTTACCTGGCGGCTGCTGTGCGTGGCCAGTTGCCCAACCGAGACCGTGGCGGTGGCGCCTCCCACCCAGAAAGCGGCAGTGCGAAAGATAGCCATGCGGGGAGGCAGCACCCGCC
>JBBQIE010000318.1:0-4004 GCA_038324625.1 Anaerolineae bacterium
CTATCCGTCTGCGTCACCGACCATTCGTGTATCACTCCGGCATCGGTCTCATGTACCCCTTCCAGCAGGCAAGCGCCCTCAGCCCCCGTTCCCAACTCGAGGTGCGGGTTGGGCAAATCGAGGACCAACCGGCCCCCTTCCCGCAGGCTTTCGCGAGCGGCACGGAGGGCCGCCGTCTGGTCGTCCACCGTCAGAAAGTGGCAGAAGGTGTTCAGCGCCATGATGGCCAGCCCCGCCCCGCGGGCCACCGGGCATACGAGATCCGCCTGCACCAGCCCCACGGGAGAGGCTGCCCGGAACCCTCGCAGTCGCGAGGCGGCCCGATCGAGCATCCTTCGATCCCGATCCACCCCCAGAACCGCCGGGCCGGCTTCGGCCAGAGGCAACAGCAGCCGCCCGGTGCCGCAGCCCAGTTCCAGCACCGTCCCATGGGCCTCGGCCGCGAGGGCCTGGTAGAAGGCGATATCCTCGGCGAAGGCCCCGTGGCGCAAGTCGTAGAACTCGGGCCAGGCGGGGCCGGCACTGGCTCGCGCGCGGTTCATGTCCTCCGGCATCCCGAGACCGGTGCCATCCCGGACCTCGGCCGTCACTCGCCCCCCGGCAGGAGAATATCGGCAAAGCTGGTGCCCGCCTCCGGGGCCCTCACTCCCAGCAGATCGGCGATAGTAGCTCCCAGGTCGGCGAAGGTCTGGCGGGTTCCCAGGTCCACCCCCGGCCTCAGCCCGGGCCCGTAACCGAGTACGGGGACATACTCACGGGAATGGTCGGTGCTGGGGGTGGTGGGGTCGCAGCCATGATCAGCGGTGATGAAGAGGACATCGCCCTCCCCCAGCTCGTCCATCAGCCGCGGCAAGAAGGCATCGAACTCCTCCAAAGCCCGAGCGAACCCCTCGGAGTCGTTCCGGTGCCCGTAGAGCATATCGAAGTCCACCAGGTTCCCGAAGATCAGCCCGCTCTCGATCTCCCGCGAACCCTGAAGCAGTCTTTCCATGGTGTCGTCATTGCCGGCGGTCTTGATCTCCTCGGTCAGCCCCCGATGGGCGAACAGATCGCCGATCTTCCCCACGCCCACCACCAGCAGACCGCTCTCTTGTATTATGTCGAGTACGGTCTGCCCCTGAGGTTCCAGTCCGAAATCCTTCCGTCCCGCCGTGCGCACGAAGCTCCCCGGGCGCCCCACGAACGGGCGGGCGATGACTCGCGCCACCGCATTGTCGCCTCGCAGCATCTCCCGGGCCACCCGGCATAGGTCGTACAGCTCCGGCAGGGCGATCACCTCCTCGTGGGCGGCGATCTGGAAGACGCTGTCGGCGCTGGTATAGACGATGGGATACCCGGTAGCCAGGTGTTCCCTTCCCAACTCCTCGATGATCACCGTTCCCGAGGCCACCCGGTTGCCCAGCACCCGGCGCCCGATACGACGCTCGAACTCCTCGATGAGGCCGGCGGGGAAGCCCTCGGGGTAAGTGGGGAACGGCCTCCGAGTCACTAGGCCGGCCAACTCCCAATGCCCGACGATGGAGTCCTTCCCGGCACTGGCCTCGGCCATCCGCCCGAAACACCCTCGCGGCGCTCCCGCGCACGGCACCCCAAGAATGGAGTGGATGCAACCGAGGCCCAACGCCCCGAGGGCGGGAAGGTCCAGCCCGCCCATCAGTCGGCTCAGGTTGCCTAGGGTGTCGGAGCCCTCATCGCCATAGTCGCCGGCATCGGGCAGGGCCCCCACCCCCACGCTGTCCAACACTATCAGAATGCAGCGCCTAAGGGGCTTCATCCCGCCCAGGAACCCGGCGCGCCAGCCGGCGCCCATCCGCCCGTCGCCGACACGTCCTACAGCACCTGGAGCAGAGCGTCCAGGGCTGCCTTGGCCGTCTTGGCTGCTTCCGCCGGTCCCAGAGCCTTCACTTCCTCGTTGAAGGTCTCTATGGAGACCGTCCAGTCGTAGCCGGTGTCGGCCACCGCCTGCAACATGGGCACTAGAGGTATGGTCCCGTATCCGGGCAGGAGCCGCTTCAGGTCCTTGAGCTCGGCTCGGGGGATGCCGGGGTAGGCGTCGTTGATGTGGAACTGCACGATCATGCTCTCCGGCAAAGAGGCGATCTCCGACAGGGTGGCCTCTCCCACGTAGAGATGGTAGGAATCCAGCATCACGCCGACGTTGTCCGACGGAAGCTTGTCAATGAGATGGAGGACCTCCGCCAGGGTGTTGATGAACTTGTAGCGCCGACCGATCACGTTGTCCTGCGGCCCCACGAACTCGAGGCCGAAGCGGATGCCGTTCTCCTGGAGCACGGTGGCCACGGCACCCAGACGCTCCCGACAAAAAGCGAACGCCTCCGAATAGGGCAGCTCCCAGCGAGGCGGTATCCAGGTGCAGAGGCGAGTCAGCCCCAGGTCACGGCACAGCTCCAGGCGCCCCGGCAGAGCCTCCATATCGGTGCCGAACTGCTCCTCCGTTCCCTGCCAGTTGACCGGGAGTCCGCCGGAGCCCAGCTTGAGGCCGTTGTCGGCCAGAAGCGATTGCAGGGCCTGGCGCGAGTGGGCGGCGATGTACCCCTCGAGGTTCCCGAGACCCACCTCGATGGCCTCGAATCCGGCTCCGGCAGCGGCGGCGACGAAGCCCTCGAAGCTGGCCGCACCGCTGGTGGCATTGTTCAGACACGGAATCATAAGTCCTCCCTCAGATGGTGATCCACGGGCGTGGACACTCGATGAAATGCACCGGGACGTCAGGGAACTCATCGGCCAGCATCCGGGCGAAGTGCCGCAAGCCGATGTTCTCGCTCTCGGCGTGTGAGGTCTCGATCATGGGCACGCCGACGTCCACCACCGCCCGCATGGAGTAGTCGTCGGTCTCCCCAGCGATCAGCACGTCCGCCCCCCGCGCCAGGCAGCCCTCCACGAAGCCGGCGTTGATGGAGAGCCCCAGTCCTCCCCAGGGCAAACCCACCCGCCGGACCGATTGCCGGCGATCCCCGCTGAAGCGCACCGATTCCAGGCCCAGACGCCGTTTGACCTCGGCCGCCAGATCACCGGCCGGCACCGGCTCGATCTCGCATACGCGGAAGTTGCCGTCACTTACCGTCGGCTCCGGCAATCCCAGGGCCACGCGGAAGTCGTCGAGGATGCAGAGCCGGTCCGCCGAGGAGTGCGCCCGAAAGACGCAGGACCCCGCCCGTCGCAGCCCCTCCAGTCGGGCCACATTGACCGGGTTGGGAAGGTGCGGCTCCAGTTCCCGACGGGCGTAACCGGGTGGGTAGAACAGGTCCTCGTGGACGATCAGGCAGTTGAGGCCCAACTCCTCCGCTCGCTCGATGGCGGACACGGTCCCCATCCAGGCCACGCCTATGCCGAGCAGGGGTTGACGCGGATCGCCGAAGCGAAACCCCTCCTCATCCCTCAAGGTCAGGCCACGGTCGTGCCAGAAAGAGAGGATGTCGGCGCTGATCCTACCAGCCATAGCGCTCCGGCCCCCAGTCCCGCTCCGCCAGTTCCTGCTTCACCAGCAACAGGCGGCGATCGGGCACATCCTCATAGATGAGAGCCCCCGGCCCCACGCAGGAGTAGCTGCCTACCTTCACCCCCGGCATCAATATGGCGTTGACGCCGGTGCGGGAGTAGTCCCCGATGTAGGCCACGTTGGCGCCCACGACCGGCACCTCTATAGCCCCCCGGATGCGGTGCATGGTGTCGGCATCGTCGAAGCGCAGGTTCCCGCACACGGTGGCGGCGCCGATGTCTACCCGGGTCCCCAGAACCCCGGCAACCTCACAATAGTGATAGAGGTAGGTACCCTCAAACATCACCCCATCGAACTCGGCGGCATGGCCCACTATGCAATCTTCGCCGATGACCGCATCCCCCACGTGGCAGTAGTTGGTCACCCGCGACCGGGCCCCCACCACCACGTCGCCATCGAGGATGGCCCCGTTGTCCACCAGGGCATCGCGCCCCACCCACACCCTGCCGCGGATTCGCACTCGGGGCCCGATGCGTCCGCCTTC
>JBBQIE010000319.1:0-4003 GCA_038324625.1 Anaerolineae bacterium
CATAGCCAGCAATTTGGCGGAATAGCTGTCGTCCTGGCGGCTGACGAATCGCATGAGCAGGGAGAGGGTGATAATCGGCGCCGGGACGTCCAGGTCCATGGCCTCCGCCACCGTCCACCGTCCCTCGCCGGAGTCGGCCACCCATCCTCGGAGATCGCCGAGGGTCTGATCTTGCTCCAGGCCGTCGGCGATCAGGTCGAGAAGCCAGGAACGCACCACGCTACCGAAGCGCCAGATCTCCGCTATCTGGTGAAGATCCAGCTGGAACTCGGACTTGGCCTGGAGGATCTCGAAACCCTCACCATAGGCCTGCATCATGCCATACTCGATGCCGTTGTGGACCATCTTGACGAAATGACCGGCACCACTGGGGCCCACGTGCCCCCAGCCGCTGTCGGGGGAGGGGGCCAAGCTCTCCAGGGCGGGGCGTAGTCGTGCCACCGGCTCTTGGTCGCCGCCAACCATCATGCTGAAACCACGTTCCAGGCCCCAGATGCCGCCACTGGTCCCCACATCCACGAAATGGAGGCCTTGTTCGGAGGCGGTCTTGGCTCGACGCATAGTGTCTCGGTAGTTGGAGTTGCCGCCATCCACGATGATGTCACCGGCGGAGAGGATGGGAGTCAACTCCATGATCATGGCCTCAGTGGCGTCGCCGGCGGGGACCATGATCCAGACCACCCGAGGTGGCCGGAGCTGGGCGACCAGATCCTCGTGCCCGACAACGGCCTCGATATTGCTGCTTTGACCGGCCAACTCCACCGCTTTCTCGTGGGTGCGATTGTAGACGACCACCCGGTGGCCGTCGCGTGCCAGGCGGAGAGCCATGTTTCTTCCCATTCTTCCTAAACCAACGATGCCGATATCCATGGTAGCCATACTCCTTACGATCTGAGCGCGCGCCTATGGCGCACTTGCATATGCAGGCCAAGATGGCTTCGGCGACCGCCCAGAGACGCTCGCCGCCCTCGCGCTTCTCGACCAGTGTACCGCCGGCCCCGACGGACGTCCAGCAGCCCCGGCGACCTGTTGACCCTCTTCAGGGAGCGACACTACAATCAGGCCTGGTGCTGAAAACGATTCCAGGCATTGCCTGGATCTGACTGAGGATGGCCATGAAACCGGAGTCGGGGGATGCCAGTGTCGTGGTGACTGCCGCCGATGTACGTCTGGGCCTGAACGAGGTGGGTGTCGGGGCCGGCGACGTGGTGCTGTTCCACAGCTCTCTCAGCAGCATGGGCACCGTGGATGGTGGGGCGAATGCCGTGATTCAGGGATTCCTGGGCGCGGTCGGGCCCCGCGGCACGGTGGCTGTCCCGACCCTGTGCAACTGGGCGCCGGGCGAGGAAGACCAAGTATTCACTCGCTGGAATCCTCGATCCTCTCCCTCATACGTGGGCCTCATCACCGATACCTTCTGGCGCCGGCCCGATGCCCGGCGCAGCGATCACGCCACCCACTCGGTAGCCGCCATCGGGGCCCGGGCGCGAGAACTGACGGCCGACCACGGCGGCTCCGGGAGGCGCCCGGGCCCGTTCGGGGACCGGGCTTTCGCCCGAGAGAGCCCCTGGCAGCGACTGGTTGACTGGAACGCCGCCTACTGCTTCATCGGCGTGAGCTTCCAGGTAGCTACCATAGTGCATCTGGTCGAGACCCTCCTGGTGGAGCGGGCTCTGGGGCGCCCGCGGGCCCCTGCCGGTGAGATGGCCGAGGAGATCTCCGACTGGAGGAGGCCGGGCGTCTGGCCGACAGTGAGGGTTGAGGATCGCGAGGTCATCGAAGGTCTGCTGGCTGACCGGGGTCTGGTCCGGTATGGACGGATCGGCTCGGCCACGCTGCGTTGTGTGCGCATGGAGCCCCTGGTGGAGGGCTGGGTGGGCATCCTGGAGGGAGCACCGGAGCGATGGTTGCCGGATCCCTATCTGCGCTGGTGGCGCCAAGCGGCGGGAGGAGTTCTCGTGGAATAGCCGATGCGACCTTCGTGTCCCAAGACACAGAGAAGACGAACCCGACGGGGCCCAATCGGATGCTTACCGCAGTGAAGGCCACAACGGGGTGAGGGAGGTGGTTTTGTTACAGCCGGCGGAAGTGACCTGGATTGACACCCATATTCACATAAGCGATATCGGACCTGACGGTAACAGGCGACCGCGACTGGCGGAAGAGCTGAAGGCGGTTCTCGACCGCTCCGACGCCGATCTTCGCTTCGTGGTCAGCTGCGATTTTCCCTATCTGACCGCTATGGCCGCCGAGCCCGACCAGATCATGGCCGCCAACCGGATGATACACGAAGTTGTTCGGGAGGCCCCGGACCGCCTGTACGGCAGTTGCACGGTGAATCCAGCGTTTCTTCGGGAATCGCTGGTGGCCATGAAGGTGTGCTTCGAGGAATGGGGATTCGTGCAGGTGGGCGAGATGCTACCGTATCTCATGAAATATGACTTCGACAGTGCCGGTGTGGATGAAGTGGTGCGGGCGGCGGCCGGCTATGGAGTGCCGGTGCAGATGCATCTGGGCACCTACTGGTTACGGGGTGGAAATGCCTCCGGGGATGGCATCAGGCACATCGAAGGGCTGATGGCCGTGGCGGAGCGGGTGCCGGAGGCCGACTACGTCCTAGCCCACGCTATCGGCTGCGATCCCGACCCCAAGTTCATTCCCTGGGCCAACATGTACTTGGACGTGCTGAAGGGGACCTTCGAGCGCTTCCCCACGAACTTCTGGGTGGAGATACGCGACTTCGACAGCCCCGCTCTGTCACGTACTCTCTCTGAGGTGCCCACTGATAGGCTCCTGGCCGGGACCGACTGGACCACTCGGATCGGGCCACCCTTTCAAAGCTACGGCACTACCTTTGGAACGCGAGAAGAGGAGAACCGGTTTCCACCAGGCGTCTCGGCGATGATCGGCTTCCTTGAGGAGGCGGGGGCCACTGAGGAAGACATCGCCAAGATTGCCTTCGGGAATGCCCAAGCCCTGTATGGCCTGACCTGAGGCGAGACCGCCGAAGGACCGTCTCTCTTCATTCATGGCGGACGGCCATGGCTGGAAGCGATAGCCCCTGCTGGGCGCATGAGGGACTGGCGGCGAGCAGTCCCATCAGAAGGAGGGAATGTTCATGTACGGAAAAGGTGAAGTACATCCGGCGTACATCTGGCACTACGACTACTACCTGTCGGGCAATGCCCCCGACGCCTTCTCCGCCTTCGACTCGGAGAACATCGCCGACGAGATCGTCGGCACCGGCACCAATTTCGCCGCCGTGTTCGCTCTGAACCAACATGGGTATGCCTACTATCCCAGCAAGATCGCCCCGGTACATCCGTACCTGGGGGACAGGGATTACACCGGCGACCTGATGGCTGCTCTGCAGAGCCGGGGCGTGACCGTCATCACCTACGTGAACTTCATGAACATCGAACGCCGCGAGGCCCATCCGGAATGGTGGCAGCGGGCCAGCGACGGGTCACAGATCTACGCCGATGGGTGGGGAGTGCCCTGTCCCAACAGCCCCATCCGCGAGTACATGGCCTCCGTGGTGTCTGAGATCGCCACCCTCTATCCCACCAACGGCTTCTTCTTCGACATGTACGGTTTCAATCGGCTCGGTTGCTGGTGCGACTACTGCCGCGCTAAGTTCGCGGAGATGTACCATTGGCCCTTCCCGATCATCGAAGACTGGGGTACTAAGTCCTGGCGCCAGTTCCTCCAGTTCCGGGAGGACTCGGCCATTGAGACCATGGAGTTCATCCGGGACTCAGCCAAGGCGATACGCGAAGACCTGATCTGGGTGACTCACTGCGGGCCGGGTCAGAACTGGGCTACCGGCACCGGCAGGTTGACCCCCAGGGTGGATGACATGCTCCAGAGCGAGATCGGGACTCGGCGGGGCAAGGGGTGCTGGTCTGCCGGGCAACGATCCAAGATTCTCAGGCCCTATGCCCAAGGCCAGCAGGTAGTGACCATCCTCGCCGATCTTCACCTCTATTGGGACAGGCCCAAG
>JBBQIE010000320.1:0-3994 GCA_038324625.1 Anaerolineae bacterium
GGGCCTGGAAGCGGTGGATGGGGCACGGGGAGAGGCGGAGCCTTTAGCCCAAGCAGCCACCTGGTTCACGCAGGCCCTCACCTATCGCCCCGGGGATGCCCGCGCTACCAACGAGCGCCGGTTGGCCCAGACCTTCCTGCCGGCCTACCAGGCGGTGATGGACGAGCGCCTGGATGATGCCATTCCTCTGCTGCAGACCATGTACGACGCCCGCTTCAGCTACATGGGCGGCACCGTGGCCCAGATGCTCTACAATGCCTACATGGCGCGGGCGACCCGGTACGAGTTGGACGGTGAGCTTTCCCTGGCCTTGGAGGATTACGCGGCGGCGGAGCGGATCACCGGCCCCGACACCTCGGCGGCCGGCCAGAAGCGACTGGCCTTGGCCATGTCTATGACCCCCACCCCGGCGCCGCCGACGGCCACGCCCTTCGTCTGGAACCCGAACCTGATCCCCACGGCGGTGCCGGAGGCTACCCCTGATCCTCTCAGCAGCTACAAGGGCCAGATCGCCTTCTGGACCGATCGCGAGGGAGTGACCCAGATATTCCTGATGAACCCGGACGGCACCAACCAGAGGCCGGCCCAGCTGGCCCGCTGGGGAGCCACCGAGTTCGACGATCTCCGCAAAGCGGAGGCCATCTCCCCGGATGGACGGTGGCAGATCTACACCGCCCGCGGCAACAACCGCGTCGCCCAGATCTGGATCGCCGAGCTGGAAAACGGGGTAGCCACCAACCGGAACAAGCAACTCACGGAGTTGGACAACGTCAGCTACGACCCCGTCTGGTCGTCGGACAACTACCACATCGCCTTCGTCTCCGAGCACACTGGCAGCGACGACATCTGGATGGTCACCTCCGATGGCCAGCGGGTGACGCAATTGACCGAGAACGACTGGGAATGGGAGAAGCATCCATCCTGGTCGCCGGATGGCCAGCATATCGTCTTCTGGTCCAACAAGGACACGGGGCGGCAGCAGATCTGGATCATGAACGCCGACGGGAGCGAGCAGCGGAACCTGAGCAACAACGAGTTCAACGATTGGGACCCCATATGGATCAAGTGACGAACATCAGAATAGGAACCAACGGGCGAGAAGCGATTCGCCTAGGCCACGCGAGAGAGGAGTGAGATGGCGCTGTTCAGACGGGCAATGAAGCGACCTGAGGACGGGCCACGAGAAGAGAGCGCGGGCACCGCGACGGCCGAGGAGAGCCCTGAGCCGGCACAGTACAACTACCTGGATGAGCCCTACGTCAGCCTCAAGAACCGGGTGCAGATGCAGCTCATCGCCCAGCAGTCGGCCCGGCGGGTGCCTGACCCCACCCAATTGGACGCGGCCGAGCTGCGGGAGGAGATCCGGGAGCTCTTCGATCAGGCGGTGACCGACAGCGGCCTCATCCTCAACCGCAACCAGCGGGAGCAACTGCTGGAGCAGATCGTCGCCGAGATCCTAGGCTACGGGCCCATTGACGCCTTCCTGCACGAGGACGGCGTCACCGAGGTCATGGTCAACGGTCCCAAACAGGTCTACGTGGAGCGTCACGGTAAGCTGCACGAGACCAAGGTGACCTTCCAGGATGACGACCACGTGATCCGCATCATCCAGCGGATCATCGCTCCCCTAGGGCGCCGCATTGATGAGTCATCGCCCATGGTGGATGCCCGCCTGCCGGATGGCTCCCGCGTCAACGCGGTGGTGCCGCCCCTGGCTATTGACGGACCCACCATCAACATCCGGCGCTTCGCCCGCATTCCCTTCACGGTGCAGGACCTCGTCCTCTTCGGGACGGCGACCCCGGAGCTGATGCAGTTCCTAGATGCCTGCGTCAAGGCCCGGCTGAACATCATCATCTCCGGGGGCACGGGCACCGGTAAGACCACCTTGCTGAACGTGGTCAGCGGATTCCTGCCGGCGAGCGAGCGCATCGTCACCATCGAGGACGCCGCCGAGTTGCAGTTGCGGCAGCGTCACGTGGTGCGGCTGGAGTCCCGTCCGCCCAACATCGAGGGCCGGGGGCAGATTACCATCCGCCAACTGGTGATCAATGCCCTGCGCATGAGGCCGGACCGGATGGTGGTGGGCGAGGCCCGCGGCGGGGAGGCCCTGGACATGCTCCAGGCCATGAACACCGGTCACGATGGCTCCATGACCACCATTCACTCCAGCAATCCCCGCGATACCCTGCGGCGCATCGAGACCATGGTGCTGATGGCGGGGATGGACTTGCCTCTGCGAGCCATTCGGGAGCAGGTGGCCTCGGCCATTGATCTCATCGTGCATATCCAGCGCATGGCCGATGGGGTTCGGCGGGTGGTGCAGGTCTCGGAAGTCCAGGGCATGGAGGGCGACACCATCGTGATGCAGGACGTCTTCGCTTTCAAACAGACGGGCATAGAGGACGGTCGAGTGATGGGCCGCCTGACCCCCACCGGGATCCGGCCCAGTTTCGCCAACAAGCTGGAGATGGCGGGGGCGAGCCTGTCCCCGGAAGTGTTCGGGTACGCGCTTCGATGAAGCGAGTGAGAGTACGCAACCTCAGTCGCGATGTAGTGCTGGCTCGAAGAGCGGGAGTGGCCGATAACATGTGGACCCGCCTGCGGGGCCTAATCGGCCGGCCACCGCTGGCCAAGGGGGAAGGGCTCATCATCCGGCCCAGCACCGGGATCCACACCTTCTTCATGGCCTATCCCATAGACGCCATCTACAGCACCGGCGACGGGGAAGTGCTGACCTGCCTGGAAGCCATGCGTCCCTATCGGCTGGCCCCGGTGAACCGCCGGTGTCGCTACGTGGTGGAGCTTCCAGCCGGGACCCTGAAGCGCACCGGCACCAAAGTCGGCGATCGCATCTCGCTGGGCTGACGGGTCGGTGCGGTCGCGGGGACCGGAGAGCGGAGGGGGGAATGTGCGTCTGGCGCGGAGCTACCGGCAAGCCATGCAGGTGGCCCTGGGGCTCTACCTATTCGGGCACGCCGCCGACTTGGCCACGGTGCTCTACCTGTCGCGGCTGGGGCGACCGGCCTGGGGCCTGATTCCCCGGGCCCTCTTGGACGCGGGCGGACTTCCGGCCGTGATTGGGGTCAAGGTGATAGGTGTCGCCGTCACCACCTGGGTGTTCTGGCAGCTTCGCGAGCGCCTATTGGCGGTCGTGGTCACCTGTATCCTGGCCGTGGCCATGCTCTACGTCGCCTCAGTGGACCTACTGCTGATCCTGGAGGCGGTGCGGTCGGGGCGGTAGGCGGCTAGTTGGACTCCAGGGCGGCTCCCAGGAAGAAAGCTCCCTTGGCCATGAAGTAGACGCCGAACATGGGCAGGAGGACCATCAGGGTGGCGTTTCGGGCGGTGAAACCGAAGGTGACCAGGAAGAGTCCGCCCAGAAGCAGTATCAGGCGGCTGATCAGGGGTAGCAAGCGCATGGTTGGCTCCATCACGGGCTAGTTGTCCTAGTATCGGCAGATCTGGCCCATGACTTTAGGACGTTCCGGAGGCTGAGTGTCGGATTGGCGGGATTAGAGTGCGAATGAGGCTACGGCTGCTGCGTGGGGGGGCGATCATACTCGCCGCGGCGCTCCTGGCGGCGTGTGAGATGCCGGTGCCCCCTTCCTTTGAGCCCACCCGCAGCCGCATCATCACCCCGGCGACGCGGGGCACCTCCACCCCCAGCCAGATTCCCACTCTCTCCCGGATGCCCACCGGCACTCCCGCCGGCCGGGTGGAGTCGGTGGTCTACGAGGTTCGTCGGGGAGATACCCTCAGCGGCATTGCCGCCCGCTATGGGGTGACCCTCCAGGCCCTGCAGACGGAGAACCGCATCACCAATCCCGAGTTGCTGCGCATCGGCCAACAGCTCGTCATCCCCCTACAGGGTGGCGGACCGAGCGCGGAGGGCACTCGCCTGGCCCTTCTGCCGCCTACACCTACTCCCACCTTCACTCCCACGGCCACCGCGACCGCAACCGCGACAGCGACCCAGACGCCCACGGTCACT
>JBBQIE010000321.1:0-3986 GCA_038324625.1 Anaerolineae bacterium
TCAATGTTCATCAGACCGCCGCCTGACATCACACGAACCAGGACAAAAAGGGGACGAAAACGCGAAAGGCCTGGGTGGATTCCGGTGCGCTCATGCACACGCATGGCCGGCTGATGACGAAAACCGAGGAGGGGAGGCAGACTGCCTCCCCTCCTCACTCCTGCCCTTGGCAATGCTATTCCGGCATAGTTTCGGGTAGGATGCGGTTGGCCATGATGTCTACCAGCTTGTCGGCTTCGTTGACCATGGCGTCGTGGCCGGAGTTCTCGAACCAGACGATCTCCTTGTGGGGCGCCTCGAGCAGGTCGTAGTACTCCTGGACCAGGTTCATGTTGGCATTGTAGTCGTGGCGACCGTGGAGGAAGTAGACGGGTACCTCCAGACGCGGAGCCTGGGTGCGGAGGTCCACCTCCCAGAGCTGGGGGAAGACGCTGCTCAGGGTCCAGATGATGCCGCGGGCGAAGTTGAACTTGTCCAGCAGGCCGTACTCGGAGCCCACGAGGGTGTCCCCGACCAGGTTCTCGCCCGGGCCGCTGGTGAACTGGGCCATGTACTCGTTGAGGTAGAGCAGATAGTTGGACTGCTTCCAGACCACGTCCTCACCGTAGTAGGGGGGCGGACCCTGCTTCTGGAGTAGGGCAACGCGGCCCGCATCCCCTCGCTCTTGGGCCCAGTTAAGGGCCAGCTCGTAGCACATCACCTCGTTCTCGGTGAAGGCCACCATCTGGCCGGTGCCGATGTAGGCGTGGAATAGCTCCGGGTAGCGCTGTACCAACCAGATGCCCAGGGCACACCCCCAGGAGTTACCGAGCAGGTAGATCTTCTCCTGCCCGAAGCGGTCGCGTAGTTGCAGGATGAGCTCGTGGGCATCGGCGATGTAGCGCTCGGGAGTGATGTCGCTCATGGGGACGGCGCTGTAGGACTTGCCGGCGCCGGGCTGATCCCAGTTGACCACGGTGAAGTGCTCTTCGAGCCCACTCAGGTGCCGGCGGGTCTGGGACAATTGGCTGCCGCCCGGCCCCCCGGCCAGGAAGAGTAGCACCGGGTTGTCCAGGCTCCGGCCCCTGATGGTGATCCACTGCTCGCTGCCGTTGAGGGTGACCTTCTCCAGGGTGGCGATGCTGCCTTCGAGGGGCTTGCCGTCGGCACCGACGATCCCCGGCGTCCGCGCCGTCCATTGGGTAATGGGCACGGCGATGACCAGGATGCCGATGACGACGGCGGCTGTCTTGAGTCCGGTGCGCAGAAGCGATCCGGCTACCCGGCGGAACCGCTGAAAGCGCGGTGTGCTTGAGTCTCGCAACGGGATTCGACCGGCTACAGTTTCCATGGGTTCTCTCCTCTGAGTATTGGGGTTCGAATGGGTGGACGGTGGCGTGGTCTCGCTCATTAGTTTCCCCCATCCGAGGGTGGCTCCACTTTCCTGACCAGCACGAGGGGCACGCCCATGTCTCGAATGCGGGCCAGGATGCCGTGGAGCGCCGCTTGATCCGGAATCGGGCCGGAGAGCACCGACCGCCCGTTGGCTTGAGGGGCGATAGTGAGGCCCTCGAAGTAGCGCGCGCGCCGATGATCCAGATGGCCCTCGATCACGATCTCGTAGATGTCCAATCCAGCCCTCCCTGCTGTCTTTGGTAATTATCCCAGATCAGGGAGAAGTTTTCGCCTATCTAAGGATAGGTCTTGAGGATAGGTATTTGGGGGCCGGGGAAGGGGAGGTTCACGCAAAGACGCCAGGACGCCAAGAAGGGCAAGGGCGGAAAGGTGAGTGGGAGGCATAGAGGACGGGCATGACTGGATCCGAGCAGACTCAGCCATGCCCGTCTAGAACCGGATCGGGGGAGGCTACTGCTCTTCGATCTCCACCGTGTTCAGGGTCTCGCCGGGGAAGGTGGGCCGGGTCTGGGGGTCGCGGAGCTTCAGGGAGAGGGCCACGTCCATGCCCTCCACCACCTTGCCGAAGATGGTGTGCTTGCCGTTGAGCCAGGGGGTGGGCTTGAAGGTGATGAAGAACTGGCTACCGTTGGTGTTGGCACCGGCGTTGGCCATGGCCAAGTAGCCGGCATCGTCGAAGGTGAGGGTGGGGTCAATCTCGTCAGGGAAGGCATAGCCCGGGCCGCCGCTGCCGCTGCCGGTGGGGTCCCCACCCTGGGCCATGAAGTCGGCCAGGACCCGGTGGAAGGTAGTGTCGTCGTAGTAGCCTTCACGGGCGAGAAAGACGAAGTTGTTGACGGTGATGGGAGCCTGGCCGGCGAAGAGTTCCACCCGAATGTCGCCCTTGTCGGTCTTGAAGGTGGCGAAGTAGGTCTTCTCGGGGTCAATAGTCATCTCGGGGGCCTGGGTCCATCGTTGGCTGGGGGGCACTGGTGTCTCCTCTGGTTCGGTAGTGGCGGTGCGGGAGGGTTCGGGGTAGGCGCTGGCGAGAATACGGGCGCGTTGGGTGGCCTCGGTGTCGGCTGCCGGGGCGGCTCCTCCGCCGCATCCGGCGGCCAAGAGCAGCGGCCCGATCCCGACGAGAAGGAGGGCGGAACGCCGTCCGGGCAACCGATCTCGGTGCATGAGCGGATTCTCCGTGATGAGGATATGGTCGAGACCCGAGAGGGTCTGCTGGGAGGAAGTTACGCCGTCGCTGCTCCGCTGTCAAAGGCCGGGCGTGATGAGGCGCGGCCCTGGCAGCATTCGGGTGGTCAGACCCTCAAGGTCTTCATGAGAATTGAGCCGATAAGCGGCCCACTGCGCCACCGGACTCCTACGTCCGCCATAATGAAGATTGAGGAAATAGCCGGCCCACTGTGCGACCGGATGGCCGGGCGGCCATAATGAAGGTTGTCGAAATAACCAGGTGATCGCACGCGAAGAACCCCTCGACCGAGGTCGGGGCTGGTGGGCCTACGGCCGGGTGTCCGCCTGCGCGGACACGGATACCGGCGTGAGTGTGCGTCGGCGCAGCGGACACTGCCGTGCCTAGTGGCCGACGCCCGGCGCGAAGGCGCCCTCCAGCCCCGGTTTCAACCGAGGGCCCCCTTCCCGTGCGATGTCCGGGTTATTTCGGCAATCTTCATAGCATCCGGTTACGGCAAGAACACTCGACCGGAGTTCTAGCGGCATTCCGGGGACGGGCGGGGCTGCTTCCCGGCTGTGCCTAGTGCCTCCCGCACCTTGCCTGCCAGAGTGGCCTCGGAGAAGGGCTTCTGCAGGAAGTACACGCCCTCATCGAGGACGCCGTGATGATGGATGTCGTTATCGGTGTAGCCGGAAACATAGAGCACCTTGATCCTAGGATGGCTCTCGCGTACCCGTTGGGCCAGTTCCCGACCGTTCATCCGGGGCATGATCACGTCGGTGAGCAACAGATGGATGTGACCCCGGTGCTCATCCACTAGGCGGAGGGCCTCCTCTCCCTCACCGGCGGTCAGCACCCGGTAGCCCAGCTTCTCCAACATGCGCACGGCCACCCGCCGCACCGCCGGCTCGTCCTCGGCCACCAGCACTACCTCCCGGCCGCCGATACCCGTCCCTTCGTTATCTCCAGTGACGGCTTCGTCGGGGCATTCCCGCGCCAGGGGCAAGTAGACCTTGAAGGTGCTGCCGTGTCCCGGCTCACTGTAGGCCCAGACGTGCCCCTGGTGCTGCTTGACGATGCCGTATATGGTAGCTAGGCCGAGGCCGGTGCCTTGCCCCACTTCCTTGGTGGTGAAGAAGGGCTCAAACAGGTGGGACTTGACCTCCTCGCTCATGCCGGTACCGTTATCGCTCACCGCCAGCATCACGTATTCCCCCGCGGTCACCTCGACGTCCTTGGTCTCGTAAGATTCGTCGAGATACACCTGGGCGGTCTCGACCGTCAGCACGCCCCCGTCGGGCATGGCATCGCGGGCGTTGACGGCCAGGTTGACCAGGATCTGTTCCAGTTGGTTAGGATCCGCCTTCACCAAGCCTAGCTGCTCACCGGGTATGGTCACCAGCTCGATGTGCTCGCCGATGAG
>JBBQIE010000322.1:0-3984 GCA_038324625.1 Anaerolineae bacterium
AAGATCACCTCCGTCTTCGGGCCCGGCCCCGCCGAGGTGGCGGAGATAAGCGCCGCCGGGGCCACTCTGGCCGAGGCCGAGGGCCTGACCTTCCACCGAGACGCCATCCGGCTGCGAGGCGCCCGTGACCGCTGATCGAGAGACCGAGGCTAGGGCCCGCCTGGAGCGGCTTCTCCGCCCGGATATCGCCACGATGGAGGAGTACACTCCCATTGTGCCTTTCGAGGTCCTTTCTCGACGCTTGGGGTTGCCGGCAGACCGGATCATCAAGGTGGACGCCAACGAGAACCCCTACGGACCGGCGCCCGGCGTGTATCAGGCCCTAGCCGACTGCCACCACTACAATATCTATCCGGACCCGGAGCAGACCCTGCTCCGCGAGGCCATCGAGCCTTACCTGGGCCTGAGCCGGGAACATGTGATCTTCGGCAACGGCTCCGACGAGCTGATTGACCTTACCATGCGGCTGTTCGTCATGCCCGACGAGACGGTGGTGAACCTGCCCCCCACCTTCGGCATGTATTCGTATAACACTTCCCTATGCGCCGCTCGCCTCCTTTCCGTTCCCCGCCGCGCCGACTTCTCCGTGGATGTCCAGGGAGTTATCGAGGCGGTCACGGGTAGCCCGTCTCCGGTCAAGATGCTCTTCGTCAACTCCCCCAATAACCCGGATGGAAGCCTCATCACCACCGCCGACCTGAGCCGGCTGCTGGAGTTGCCGGTCATCGTGGTGCTGGACGAGGCTTACGCCGAGTTCGCCGGTCAGAGCTTCCTCTCCTGGGTGCCCCGTCATTGGAACCTGGTGGTGCTGCGGACCTTCAGCAAGTGGGCCGGCCTGGGCGGTCTGCGCATCGGCTACGGGGTCTATCCCCTGCCCATCGCCCAGGAGCTCTGGAAGATCAAGCCTCCCTATAGCGTCAACGTCGCCGCCCAGCAAGCGGTCCTCGCCTCTCTGAAGGCCCGCGACTACTTGATGGCCAACGTGGCCTTGATCGTCCAGGAGCGGGAGCGCCTGTACGCCCGGCTTCAGGATGTGCCCGCTCTCCGACCCTACCCCAGCCGGAGCAACTTCATCCTCTGTCGAGTGGAGGGCCTCTCCTCCCTCGAGGTCAAACGGGGCTTGGAGCGGCGCGGCATTCTGGTGCGCTACTACGACAAGCCCGGCCTCGACCGGTGCATTCGTCTGAGCGTCGGTCGCCCGGAGCAGAACGACGCCGTCATCGCCGGCCTTCGCCAGGTCATCACCGAGCTTATGCCGGCCCAAGTCAGTTAGGGAGTCCCAGGATCATGAGTCTCGCCTCTACCACCCAGGTCGCCTGCCCCGCCTGTGGCAACCGCTATGCCTTTCAGGCCCACCAAGCCATTGATGCCGTCAAGGAACCGCACCTGAAGGACCTGCTTCTGCAGGGGCGGTTCAACGTGTCATCGTGTCCCCAATGTCGCAACCAGGGCGTCGTCAGCCTTCCTTTCATCTACCACGACCCCGACAAGTCCCAGTTCTTCATGTTCATGCCCATGGACGTCGGACGAGCCAACGTGCAACAGCAGCAGTTGGTGGGCGCCCTCAGCAACCGCTTCATGTCCGACCTCCCGCCGGAGGAGCGCCGCGGCTACATGCTCCAGCCCAAGATGTACCTGTCCCTCCAGAGCCTGGTGGACGACATCCTCATGGCCGACGGCACCACCAGAGAAGAGATTGACGCCATGCGGGAGCGGAGCGCCCTGCTGGAGAACCTGGTGGCCTCTCAGTCACTGGAGGAGTTGCAGCAGAAGATCGAGGCCAACCAGGATAAGTTGGACGACGCCTTCTTCGAGGTTCTCGACACCTGGATTCTCCAGGCGGAAGATCAGGGTGACCAAGAGACGGCCCAAGCCCTGGATGCCCTGCGGGCCGAACTGCTGCAACTGGTATCGCCCGAGAGCGAATCCACCGACGTCCCAGAAGTGGACCGGGAGGAGCTCATGGGCCTGCTCCTGGGGGAGCGCGACCCCGAGCAGTTGCGGCGGCTGGTGGCCATATCGCGTCCGGTGCTGGACTACCAGTTCTTCCTGGCCCTGGCCGACCGCATCGAGGCCGCCCAGGCCGCCGGCAATGAGATCGAGTCCAAGCGCCTCACCAACGTCCGAGCCACCATCCTCCAGATCGTGGACGAGTTGGACGCCGCCGACCGGGAGGCCCTCGGCAAAGCCGCCGAGTTCCTTCGGGAGGCGGTGCAGCAGGAGAACCTTGAAAGCTATCTGCATGGTCACTCGGAGCAACTGGACCAAGCCTTCTTCGCCGTCCTCAACATGAACGTCGCCGAGGCCAACCGTCGCAAGGATCAGCAGACCGTCCAGGCCCTCTCCGCCGTGGGCGGCATCGCCATGAAAGTGTTGGAGGATCAGGCTCCCCCGGCCGTCCGCTTCGTCAATCAACTCCTGCGGGCCCAGCCCGAGGAACGCCGCCGGCTGCTGGGGGAGCAAGCCGAGATCCTCGACGACCAAATGCTGGAGATGCTCAGGGAGATGCAGGCTGCTTACGGCCAGGCCAATCCGGCCCTGGCCCGCGAGATAGAGGCGGTGCTGGAGCTGGTATCCCAGGCGCTCTCCGAACGCCAACCGGGGGAATAGCCGGTGCGTGAGGGTAGGGTCAGTCGCAAGACCACGGAGACCGAGATCCTGGTGGTGCTCGGCCTGGACGGCAGCGGGAAGCACTCGGTGGACACCGGGGTGGGCTTTCTCGACCACATGCTCTCTCAGCTTTGCCGCCACGGCCTCCTCGACCTGGAGCTGAAAGCCACCGGCGACACCCATATTGACTTCCATCACACCGTCGAGGACGTGGGCATCTGCCTGGGCCAGGCCATTCGTCGGGCCCTGGGGAACGCCGCCGGCATCGCCCGTTTCGGCGATGCCGTGGCGCCCATGGACGAGGCCCTGGTGATGGCAGCCCTGGACATATCCGGGCGGGGGTTCGCCGCCATCTCCCTGGACCTGCCCTCGGCCAAGGTGGGTGACTTCGACACCGAGCTCGTCGCCGAGTTCCTTCGGGCTCTGGCCCTCAACGCCGGCATCACCCTGCATGTTCGGCAGTTAGCTGGGACCAACTCGCATCACCTGGCCGAGGCCACCTTCAAGGCCCTGGCCCTGGCCCTCCGCCGGGCCGTCTCCCTCGATCCTCGGCAAAGCGATGTCCCCTCCACCAAGGGCTCGCTCCTGTGACCGAGAGCGGCCCGGGCATCGCCATCCTCAACTACCGCATGGGCAACCTGCGCAGCGTCCAGAAGGCCCTGCAGCTAATGGGGGCCAACGCCTGGATCGCCGATGCCCCCGAGGGAATGCAGGGGGCCGACGGATTGGTTCTGCCCGGGGTGGGCGCCTTTGGCGATGCCATGGCGAACCTGGGGGATCTGGGCTTCGATCGGGCGGTACTCGATGCCGTCGAGGCCGGCCGTCCCCTGCTCGGCATCTGCGTCGGCCTACAGGTGCTGTTCGAGGAGAGCGACGAGATGGGGCAGCATCGGGGGCTGGGGATCTTCCCCGGTCGGGTGACGCGCTTCCCCTCCACCCTGGTGGTGCCGCACGTGGGCTGGAACCAGCTTCACCAACGGCGGCCGCACTTCCTCACCGACGGCCTCGCCGACGGGGCCCACGCCTACTTCACCCACTCCTACTACCCCGAGCCCTCCGATGATGCCGTGGTGGTGGCCACCACCGACTACGGCTTTCACTTCGCCAGCATCTGCGCCCGGGAGACCGTCTGCGGGGTGCAGTTCCACCCCGAGAAAAGCTGGCGGCTGGGGCTGAAGATGCTCCAGAACTTCGTTGGCTCTCTCCGCGACTCATGAGCTTCATCGTCTTCCCGGCCATTGACCTGCGGCGGGGCCGGTGCGTTCGCCTGCGCCAGGGCGATGCCGCCGCCGAGACCGTCTACTCCGAGGACCCGGCGAAAGTGGCCCGCACCTGGCAGGACCAGGGGGCGGAATGACTGCACGTCGTCAACCT
>JBBQIE010000323.1:0-3984 GCA_038324625.1 Anaerolineae bacterium
TCAGGCTTCGCAACTGAAGCAGGGTGATGATCAGCACCGCACCGATGACAATGGACTCCAGGGCCAAAACCACTATGGCGATATCTCGCACGCTCTCCAACAAAAGTTCACCTCCAGCAGCCGCGGCTACACGCAACCGACTTCGGCGGCCAGTATACTAGAGGCGGTACATCCTGACAACGGTCATCAGCACCACGGCGGCGATGAGGCCTTCCCCCAAGTACAGTCGGCCCAATGGCGGCAAGTGGAGGGGCAGGAAGGGGCCGACGATCTGGGCGGCGGCGAAGCCGACGACGCTGCCCAACCAGAACAGAGGTAACTGGCGGAGAGTCCGTCCAAGAATAAGGTGATAGAGGCCGGTCGCCGCCGTCGCCGCCACGAGGACAAATAACAGTGCGGGAACGGTGATCATACCGTCCGCCGTCCCATCACAGGAGGGGCGGCGACGGCGGCAACGCCGCCACCCGGGAGGACCCCGGTCGAGGGAAGACGCCGCTTGCCGACGGCAGCTCGATCGCCGCTCAAGGGGTCTGCGATCCGTCCTCGTTGTGGCCCGAGCTGCTTTCCTTCTGCCGTTTCAGGTAGTCTTGGATGGCATCGTGCAGGGCATCGGCGGCCAGGTTGCTGCAGTGCATCTTGTTGGACGGCAGGCCATCCAGGGCCTCGGCCACGGCCCGATTGGTGAGAGAGAGAGCCTCGTCCAGGGTCTTGCCCTTGACCAGCTCGGTGGTGATGCTGCTGGTGGCGATGGCCGAGCCGCATCCGAAGGTGCGGAACTTGACATCGGCTATGCGGTCGTCCTCCACCTTAATAGTCATCTCCATGATGTCGCCGCATACTGGGTTGCCCACTTTCCCGACGCCATTGGCGTCCTCAATGACCCCGACGTTGCGGGGGTTGCGGAAATGATCCATCACTTTTTCGCTGTACATATTCCTCCCACTCCTGTCGGCCTATTCGAGAGCAACCCGAAGATGCGTAGACCCGCCAGCAAGGCTCCCGGGTCCAGGTCATAGGCCAACGACATCTCAAGATGAGCGGCGAAGCCGCAGTGCCTACAGGCAACCGGGCCCCGGCCTTTCAGGTAACAGCCCTGGTGGATGGTGCCATCGGGGTCGGCGTTGGCCACCAACCAGGAATGACATCGCCAGCCGGGCTCGCGCAGCTGCCTCAATGCCTTCCGCGAATCCAGGAGAGGGTACCCCCCTGCCTTCATGGCCAGGAGCCGGTCCAGCAGGGCCGCCCTTTGATCGAAGGGCACCACTAGATCGTCTTCTCCCTGGTAGGGATAGTAGAACTGAATGGTAATCCCCTTCACCCGGCTTGCCAAGGTCTCCGCCAAAGCCGGGATTTCACTAACATTCAGAGCGGAGACAGTGATGTTGGCGAATAGGCGCGGGTGAGTGGAGGCTGCCAGCTCGGCCATCTGCCGATGGTAAATCGGCCCCCGGATGCGTCGAGTGGTGACCTCCAGGCCGTCAACGCTAACCCACAGTACGTCCGGCTCCTCGGGGAGCGGCAGAGTGCCGTTGGTCACCACCCCGACGGACCAGAATCGCTCTTGCGCGTACCCAATCAGGTCCGAGAGGCCTGCCTCGCCATCCCTCCACAGTAGGGGTTCTCCCCCCTCCAGTATCAGTATCCTCACTCCCCGCCGATAGAGCTCGTCCACCACTGACCGAGCCGCGCTGAAGTCCGGATCCGGCGACTGTAGCTGCCAGAAGGGGCAGTGCCGGCATTGCAGATTGCAGCGATAGGTCAGCTTGTAGCCGGCTAGGAGCGGGCGACGCCGACCGAGAAGGCGGGCCTCGACCTCCCGGGCGGGAAAACCAAAGGCGGCTCTGAGAGACCTCAGGGCGTCTTGCACTCCGCTGCCCCGTCGGCGGCCAAGGGGCTCATGGCCCGCAGCCGCTGCACTATGCCCGGGAGCACCCGAAGAACGGCATCCACTTGCTCCTCGGTAGTGCTATGTCCCAGGGTCAGTCGGAGGCTGCCGTGGGCGATCTCGGGCGGAAGCCCCATGGCCGTGAGCACACCCGAGGGCTCCAGCGAGCCGGAAGTGCAGGCGGAGCCGCTACTGGCGGCGATCCCCTCCATGTCCAGGCTGAGCAGAATGGACTCTCCTTCGATGTACTGGATGACCACGCTGGCGCTGTTGGGCAGGCGCAGGGTGGGGTGCCCGGTCAATCTGGAGTCCGGTATGGAACTCAGGATACCCTGCAATAAGCGGTCGCGCAGCCCGATCAGGCGGGCTCCCTCGGTTTCTCGATTCTCTTGAGCCAGACGGAGCGCGGTGGCCAGGCCGACCGCCCCGGCCACGTTCTCGGTACCGGCCCGACGTCCTCGTTCCTGACCGCCCCCGGTCTGAGTGGGGATGAAGGGAATGCCGCGGCGCAGGTATAGGACGCCTACGCCCTTGGGGCCATAGAACTTGTGGGCCGAGAGAGACAGGGCGTCCACCCCGAGTGCCTGCACGTCGAGAGACAGAAGCCCACCGGCCTGAACGGCGTCGGTATGGAAGGGAATGTGCTTCTCCCGAGCCAGGGCGCCGATCTCGGCGACGGGCTGGATGGTCCCCACCTCGTTGTTGGCGTACATGATGCTGATGAGGGCGGTGTCTTCGCGTAGTGCCTGGGCAAGCTCCTCGGGGTCCACGCGACCGTAGGCATCCACCGGCAGATAGGTGGCCGAGAACCCGGAGTGTTTTTCCAGCCACTGGACGGTGTGAAGGACCGCGTGGTGCTCGATGAGGGAGGTGATGATGTGAGGGGCACCCCGGCGCTCCCGACGGGCCAGAGCGATGCCCCGAATGGCGGCGTTGTCCGACTCGGTGCCGCCAGAGGTGAAGTAGACCTCCTCCGGCGTGCAGTTCAGGATCTCGGCCACCTGCTCTCGGGCCCCGCGCAGGGCGGCCCCGGCCTCTCGCCCCAAGGCATAGATGCTGGAGGCGTTCCCGAACTGACGGCTCATGAAGGGGAGCATCGCCTCCAGAACCCGCTCGTCCACCGGCGTGGTGGCGGCATGATCCAGGTAGATCATCTCATTAGCTTCTGTCATATTTGTCTATCCTTTCACCCGATTGGGGTGCCGGCCCCAGTGACCTGTTTGGCGACCGAGGCCAGAGTAACCTTTGCCAGTGATTCTTCAACCTGCCGCTGCAATTGTTGCCACAGGGGGCGGGTGGCGCAACCGGCCAACTGATCGTGGAAGGCGCAACTCTCTTCGTCGCCGCAGTCGATGGGGAGGACCGCTCCCTCCAGGCCCCGCAGGATGTCGGCCACGCTGATGGACTCGGGTGCGGCGGTCAGCTGGTAGCCGCCGGCAGTCCCTCGTTGGGACGTCAGCAGACCGGCGCGCTTGAGGTCCTGGGCGATATGCTCCAGATATCCCAACGGGATCCTCTGGGCAGCGGCTACCGCGTTGAGGGAGACCGGGCCGTGGCCGTATGAAGAGGCCAATTCCACCATGGCCCGGACGGCATATCGTTCTCTAGCGGTCAACTTCAATCCAGCCCGTCCAATTCATACAGAATACTATGGATTCATTCTATACCTCGAAGGGGACGATGTCAAGAAAATGCGGCGACGTGGTGTGTCTCAACCTTGGGGCGAGTTCCGCCTCCCGATCCACACCCATGCCCGTCATGCTGAATGGAGCGCACCTGAGCGGAATGAAGCATCTTATCCACGCTAGGCGAGACCCTTCGGTTCCCTGCTCATGACGTGCCGAGCGATAACTCGTAGGGGCGAATCTTGTATGTCCGGTACCATGACATCGCTGACACTTTGTCTCAGGACATGCCTGACACATCATGACGCAACGGGCGCACCAAGGGCAAGGTCTCCTTGGTACGAAGATCGATCTCGCGAATGAGCATTTGGCGATAGCTCACCAGGAGCTTGCCATCGAACTCCTGTACCCCAACCTGTTCACCTGCTAGGGCTTCGCAGGTGAAGTGGCGAGTACCTCGGTAGGGCAACATGC
>JBBQIE010000324.1:0-3963 GCA_038324625.1 Anaerolineae bacterium
GCTCGGGGAAGGACTCCGCCAGGAGGAAGGCCAACTCCGGGCGCTGATAGTCGCTGGAGGGGATGAGGATCACCTCGCCCGCCGGGCGCTGGGCGATGTAGCCGGCGACGGCGATCTCGATCTGCCCCGCCCGCCACTCCCTCCCCTCGGAGGCATTGGTGGCCGGTATTACTCGATGCCAGGCGTCCCATTGGCTCTCTGCGCCCGCCGACAGCACCGCCCCCACTACCAAGGCCGCCGCCAGGCGCGGACGACCGGACCGCCTCTCGACCCAGTCCCAGACGGCCGCCAGGCCTCCCCCCGCCGCCAGGAAGAGCATGGGCACCGCCCCGGTGAGCCGGGTGGCCCGGGGCCAAATCCCCTCGTAGACCAGCAGGTCTGGCAGGAGCATGACCCCCGCCAGCAGCACCACGACCCGGAAGGTGGCGCCCCGAACCCGCGCGGCGGCGACCACGGCGGCCACCAGGCCCAGGGCCAGGGGCAAGGTCAGCAGGGGCCTCCCGGAGAAGGGATCGTAGGCGTTCTCCCAGCGCCAGACCAGGGCCAGCCATTGGTGGACCAGCTTGTCCACCAGGAGGGGCAGGGAGGAGAGGATATCGGCCCCCTGAGCGCGGGAGAAGAAGGTGTAGGGCGCCCGCAGAAACAACCACCATTGCGGCGCCGCCACCAGGGCGAAGGCCAACGCCGCCAGAGCCAGGCCGCTCCAATGGATCCGGCCGCCCAGCACCCTCAATCCCCTCGGCCGGCGTCCACCCCGTCCACCCACGCCCCGCCCAACCGCCATCATGAGCACAGCGGCTCCCAGGGACACCGGCATAGCCCGCCCCACGATGTAGCTGTACTGAGTGAGGCCCAACACCGCCCCCGCGGCCACGAAGCCGAGCCGCCGCCCTCTCCGCAGGGTTCGCCACAGCAGGGCCACGGTCAGGAGGGCCAGGGGCGGCAGGAGGGGCACCTCGAAGCCGATGCCGTTGAAGGCGGCGAGGCCCGGGGAGAGGGCCAGTCCCAGCCCGGCCACGAGCCCGGCCCGGCGGGCGAACCCCTCCCCCCGGTCGGCGAAGACCTCTCGCCCGGCGAGGTAGGCCAGGGGGGCAGAGAGGGCGCCGATGAGGGCGGTCAGCCCCCGCATCACGGTGAGCTGGTAGCCGAGGACCGGGAAGACCAGGGCCTGCAAGTAGATCAGCAGGGGCTGGGGGCCGAACTGGTGGAAGACGTACAGGGGCCATACCCCCCGCCGGTCCAGATCGAGGGCGTAGAGCCCCAGCCGGGCGGCGTCTCCATTGATGGCGGGCGGGGTGGCGAGGAGGTAGCCGAAGGCGGTGGCCAGGCTGAGGGCCAGCAGGGCCGGAACCGGCCAGAAGGAGAAGCGCCCCCGGCCCTCCATTCGGCCTGCCCGGGGAGACGCGGGCCGAACCCCGACCAGCGCGCGGGGATCGCGCGGTCTACGGTTGTCCCCGAGAGGGGGCCTCGACTCCATACTGCCTCCGGCAATGCTCTTCAGGGAAGCATCACCGGAGGCAGTGCAGACCGCAAGTCCGGCAGGGGCCCTCCCCGCCTTCTACTCCTCTCGTTGTGCTGTCAGGTTGTAGTCGTAGCGCACCTTGATGTCTATGACGTGATACTGGTAGTCGGGGTCGAGGCTGGTGGCGGTGATGGTCCCCTTCCACTGCCGGCAACCTATGTCGGAGTAGACCACGGTTGGGGGCAGGCCGGTCGGGGTGAAAGTGTAGGTGGGCTTGTTCTCGTCGTACTGGCCGTTGGCGAAGATGAGCACCAGCTCCTCCAGCCGCTGGGACTTGGCGTCGCGGCAGAAGCCCGTCCATGCTGCCGGCATTCTGCCCCATGGAGCGCACCGCCGAGGGGTTGCCTCGTTCTCTGGTCACTAAGAAGGGATAGAGATAGGCACCGTAGCGGCGATTCCCGACGGTGTTCTCCAGGGGCCAGTAGTCGGTGCGAAGGAAGGCGGGCGGTCTGATGAGGATTGATCATATAAGCGACCCACTGTGCGACCGGACGCCCGCCCGGCCATTATGAAGGTTGCCGAAATAGTCCGGACAATGTGTGCGTGCGGCCCCTCGACCGAGGTCGGGTTGGTCACTACCACGTAGTGACCGAGGAGGGCCTGCGGCCGGGTGTCCGCCTGCGCGGACACGGTTACCGGCGCGAAGGCGCCCATCAGCCCCGGTTTCAACCGAGGGGCTCTTCGCGTGCGATGACCTGGCTGTTTCGGCAATCTCCATTCATGTCATGGCGGGGCGGGCCCTCACGGACAATGGTCCCGCTGATGCAATATGGGCCGGTTATTTCGTCAATCTTCATCAGACCGCCGCCTGACATCACACGAACCAGGACAGAACGAGGACGTTTTCGCATCTTTTCGCGTCCTTCGTGATCCAAACGTCCTCACGATGCCGGGCCCCAGTGGACCTTGGCTATGGCGCCGCCTTGCAGTACAGTGGACCGGTCAGCTGGAAGAGAAGGAGGAAGCAGTGGCGGAAAGCGAGATGCGCCTTCGGTACGGTATGAACCCCCAGCAGACCCCGGCGCGGGTCTTCATGGAGAAGGGCGACCTGCCTATAGAGGTCCTCAGCGGCAGCCCCGGCTACATCAACCTGCTGGATGCCCTCAACTCCTGGCAACTGGTGAAGGAGCTGCGGCAAGTCCTGGACAGGCCGGCGGCCGCCTCCTTCAAGCACGTCAGCCCGGCGGGCGCGGCGGTGAGCGTCCCCCTGACCGATGCTCTCCGCCAAGCCTACTTCGTGGGGGATCAGGAACTATCCCCCCTGGCCACGGCCTACGCCCGCGCTCGCGGCTCCGATCGCATGTCCTCTTTCGGCGACTGGGTCGCCCTCTCCGACGTGGTGGACGTACACACCGCTCAGCTCCTGCGCCGGGAGGTCTCGGACGGGGTGATCGCCCCCGGGTACGAGCCCGAGGCCCTGGAGATCCTGCGTAAGAAGAAGGACGGCAAGTACACCGTCATCCGCATGGACCCCGACTACGTCCCCGACCCCCTGGAACGACGCCAGGTCATCGGGGTCACCCTGGAGCAGAGCCGCAACCAGGCCCTCCCCACCCCGGATCTGTTCCGGGAAGTAGTCACTAAGAGGAAAGATATTCCGGAGGAGGCCCTGCGGGACATGATGATCTCCTTCATCGCCCTCAAGTACACCCAGTCCAACTCGGTGTGCCTGGCGCGGGATGGGCAGATCCTGGGGATGGGCGCCGGCCAGCAGTCGCGAGTGCATTGCACCCGCCTAGCGGCCCAGAAGGCCGACCTCTGGTGGCTGCGGCAGCACCCGGCGGTGTTGGGCCTCAAGTTCCGCAAGGGCGTGGGGCGCCCGGAGCGGGACAACGCCATTGACCAGTTCCTGCGCGACGACGTCATCCCGGCGGAGGATAAAGTCTGGCGGGAGTCGTTCGCGGTGGTGCCGGAGCGACTGACCCCGGCGGAGAAGCGGGAGTGGATCGCCAGGCTCTCCGGGGTGACTCTAGGGTCCGACGCCTTCATTCCCTTCCCCGACACCATCAACCGGGCGGCCCAGAGCGGGGTGGAGTACGTCATGCAGCCGGGCGGGTCCCTCCGGGACGAGGCGGTCATCGAGGCCTGCGACCAGTACGGCATGGTGATGGTCTACACCGGGGTGCGGCTGTTCCACCACTAGGGGCGGGGACCTAACCCCCCAGCGCCAGGCGTACGCTTACCTGGCTATTGCGCCAGGCAGTAGCCTGGCTATACCCCCTTCCCTGCGAAGGAAGGGGGAGCCGGAACTCCCCTCCCTTTTCAGGCTCATCGTTATACACAACTGAGTTCATCCGCGAGCTGGTCGAGAAGGTCAGGATGATCCTTGGGGATACGAGAGGCTACCACCAAGTCGTTCAGGCGTCGCAGGCCGCGCCAGATGGTCTTGACCCCTGGGTCTCCATCGCCTTTGCGGCCGGTGCAGCCACCCCCCCAGGCGA
>JBBQIE010000325.1:0-3951 GCA_038324625.1 Anaerolineae bacterium
CCGGTGTAGTTGGTGATGTTGGTCCGGCCGGAGCCGTCGGAGTTCATGACGTAGATGTCATAGTCACCATTGTCGTGGTGGACGGTGAAGGCAATCTTGGTCCCGTCCGGAGACCAACAGGGGAAAGAGCCCCACACCGACCCGTTAGTGAGATTGGTCCGGCCGGAACCGTCGGGGTTCATCACGTAGATATCGGGCTCGCCGGCACCAAAGGCATGGAAGGCGATGCGGTCCCCGGTGCTGAAGCGCCAGAGCGGTCCGGTGGTGGTGGCCCCGTGCTCGTCCCGGGCGACCACGCGCCAGAAGAAAAGCGTGCTGGGCGGTAACAGGCCCGGGTCGTAGTCGGGGCTGGAGAGGTCGCCGGCCAGCAGGCCGGGAGCGGCGGTGTCGGCGGCCAGGTAGAGATCGTAGGTCACGGAGTCGCCGTCGGGATCCCCGCCGGTCCAGGAGAGGAGGATGGGGATGCCCTGGCCGAACGCGGCTTGCACCGGAGCGGGGTCGGTCGGCTGATTCGGGGGACGGTTAGCCGCCGGCTCGGTCGTGGCCGTGGGCGTGGCGGTGGCGGTGGCGGCGGGAGTGCCGGTCGAACCCGAACCGCCGGCCACGGAGACGACGGGCAGATGCACAGTCTCCTGGGCGTAGACGGACACGGCAAGGGCGGAGATCACGCCGAGGGTGAACACCGCCACTAGAAGACGCTGACGCATGGTCTACCTCCTCTTAGCCTCCAAGGACCAGCCTCGCGGTCACTGCCGGGGTGACCCGTGTGTACCGTGCGGGCCGTGTCGGGCTGTCCGAACCCCGATGCCACCTCGAGAAGCACTCCGGCGGTCCTGCCGAGCGTCTGCATCGTAGCATAGCGAGGGCGCTGAGGATAGGGAATGGCTCAGGGGGGACGCATCCAGGCAGAGCTGGGCCTGGCAGGGCCATGAAGGGGCTGGAGCGGTGACACGGCCATTGGCGGACCGGTTTCGAGGCCTCTGGAGACCGCAACCGGTGCCGGGAGCCCCACCTGACAAGGGTGGGTATCTGCGGAGTGCCCGTGGCACCGGGACTGCCGGCTACGAAAACCCAAGAGGGGAGGCGAATCGCCTCCCCTCTTGGGTCCAATAACAGTCCCTTATCGCGGACGGTCCGACGGCCTAACCCTCGGCCTGGTCCCCGGCGAGGGTCTCCAGCCGCCGGTTGACCCGGTCCAGAGCCCATTGTAGCCGGGCCGCTCGATGCCTCAAGACCTCGGCCTCTTGCTCCGGCGTCCACTCCTCGTGGCAGCCGAACCGGGAGCGCCGGTGCCCCATGTGGGCGTGGCGTCCGTGGCCATGACCCCGGCCTCGGTGGCCGCCATGGCATCCGCCCCCGAAGCCTCGGCGCATTGCCGCCTCCGGGCCTTGGCCACAGCCACAGCGACCCATTCCTCTACCAGTCATCGGCCCCGCTCCGGCGGGACCCGTCTGATCTCCATACCCCATTAGTTCTTCTCCTTGATTTACGTGCTAGTCCGAATATTGAGCGCGGCTGTCCGCGCCCGCCTCGCTCGACTCCGCCGGAAAGGTTCGGTCGTAGGCCCCCAGGAATCGGTGTACCATGTCGTCGGTGGCCCGGAGGTCGGCCACCCAGGCGGTCAGGTACTCCCGACCCTCCTCGGTGAGGCGATACACCCTCCGGGGAGGACCGGAAGCTCCTTCCGTGTCCCAAGCCGACAGGATCATCCCGCGATGCTCCAGCCTTCGGAGTACTCGGTACACCGTGCTCGGATCCACCGGATACTGGTCCAGTCCCACCCCCTCCAGGCCGCTCGCCAGGTCATACCCGTGAGTGTCGCCTTGGTGGAGCAGGAGCAGCAGAGCCGGCTCCACGAACCCCCGAATCCTTCGGGGGTGAGCCGGGTCTCCGTGGCCGCCCGGTCCGCGGTGATGCCCTCTTCCTCGGTGCATGCGTCCCTCTCGCTTGGCAGTCGTGCGGCGTTACGCTGATACCTGCATTATACAGCTAAGTGCGTATTGCATCTAGATTATGCCACCGGGCGGCACGGATGTCAAATCCCGGTTGGCCCCGATTCTGTCATGGTTCGTATGAGGATAGAACGGGTTGGGGTGGCCCTGGGGTGAGTGCCGGCAGGCGACGTGGGCGCCGGTCCCCAGGCCACCCTAACCCCATTCCGCCCTCACTCGAACCAGGACATTTTCGTCCCCTTTCGCGCCCTTCGCGATCCAAACGCCACGGATCAGGGTCATGTGCTTGGAACATGCCGCCGCGAGGCATGGGCTTCTCAGGGTGAAGGGGGTGTGCTAGGGTGGAGCGAGGCGTGTTGAGGGCGACTGGCGGAGTATTTCGGGAATGGCAAGTAGGGCGTGCCGTAAGCGACGGGGCATTGAGCAGGTGTCAGGAACAGCCTTGGCGCCTTGGCGTCTTCGCGTGAAACTCCCTCTCGGTCTACTCGGCGTACTGACGCCAGCCCTGGTACCCGTTGAGCAGGGCCAGCCCGAGGATGACCGCTCCAGGGACCACCGTGCCCAGATAGACGCCCGGCCCCAGGGGGAACCCCAGCAGGAAGGGGCTGAGCATGGTCCAGCTGCCGAACACCACCAATAGGGAGCAGAGCTTCTCCAGCAGCAGCTCCGCCTCCTCGCCCTCCTCCCCCACCGGCAACCACCCCCCGAACCCTCCCAGTACCGCCGTCAGCAGGCCGGGGATGACGTTGCCGGCGACTACCGCCAAGGATAGGCTCCAGGAGAGGGCAAAAGGGACGGCGGCCGTCCCCAAACCGCAGACGGCCGCCATCAGCACTAGGCTACGTTTCATGCCCCTTCACCGGTCGGGAGGAGCACCGTTTCCCCCGGCTATTGACCGGTGCTGGGAGCGGAGAGGATATCCCCCACCGCCGCCGAGGTGTCCAGGTTGAGGATGGGCAGCACCGACCCGAGCGGCACCACGATCAGCTTCACCGAGGACTGCGGGTCGCGGATGGCGTTGACGAACTCCAGTTGCACGATATCGGGGTTCTTGGCCAGAGCCTCACCTCGCAACCGGATGGCCTCCGCCTCGCCCTGAGCTTCGGTGATGGTCCCCTGTTTGATGTACTCCGCCTGCTGGGCCCGGTTCTGCTCGGTGATCACCCGTTCCTGCTCGATCTGCTTCTCTTCCACCGCCCGCACGTACTCCTCGGAGAAGGCGATCTCCCGGATGCCGAAGGCGTCCAGGAAGAGTCCATTGTTCAGGAATAGCGGCCTGAGTTCGTCCTCGATATCCTGCTGCACCCGGGCCACATCACCGGTGTAGAGCTCCGAGGCCCGGAAGTTGCGCGGCACTTGCCGGGCGATAACTCGAGAGTGGAACTTGATCACTTTCTCCACCGCCGCGCCTTCATCCCCCAACGTATTGGCGATGGCGGTGGTCTGGTCTCTCAAGATGTGAAAGCGTATGGAGTAGGAGATCAGGACCTGCTGCCCGTCGTTGGTGGTGGAGTCCACCGGGTAATCAATGTAGTCGGCGTTGGAGGTGGACTGCTTCTCTATGGGCGCCGTCTCGTAGACAACCTCCTTGGTATTGTAGACGATGACCGCGTCGGTGAAGGGGACGATGAAGTGGAGCCCCGGGTCCAGCACCACGCCAGTCACCCGGCCCAAGCGCTTGACCACCCCCACCGTACCCACTTCCACCACCGTGGCCGCCGAGGAAAGGGCGATGAGCACTATGACTACTACCAACCCCGCCACCAGCAGCCGCCCTCGGCCACGTAGGGGATTCTCACCACTCTGTTGGTATACCTGGAACCCACCGGAATTGCCGTTCATTAACCTAACCTCCTTAAGAGCCACTGACCGCGACACGTTCGACGAACCCACCTGCACCACTGATCGGCTCCAGGGTCAGGCCACGGGGAAAGAAGAGACAATGAGCGAGAGAAACTTATCAGTCCGGAACCGGGCGAGCAAGTGTGGACGGGGAACG
>JBBQIE010000326.1:0-3922 GCA_038324625.1 Anaerolineae bacterium
TCTGTACGGCACCGCCCGGGGGGTCCCGGGCCTCAACGAGGACGGCATCCTGCCTACCCGCAACTTCCGGGACGGAGAGTTCGAGGAGGCGGACGCCATCTCCGGCCAGACCATGGCCGAGACCATCTTGGTGCGGAAGGGCACCTGCTATGCCTGCGCCGTGGCCTGCAAGCGCGAGGTGGACGTCCCGGAGCTGGGAGTGGTTCCCAAGTACGGCGGCCCCGAGTATGAGACCATCGGGGCCTTGGGCTCTCTCTGCGGCATTGGGGATCTGAAGATGATCGCCCTGGGAAACCAGATCTGCGGCGAGTATGGCTTGGACACCATTTCCACCGGGGTGGCCATTGCCTTCGCCATGGAGTGCTTCGAGAACGGCATTATCGGCGAGGCCGAGACCGACGGCCTCGACCTACGCTTCGGCAATAGCGAGGCCATGCTGGCCATGATCCATCGCATCGGCCGGCGAGAGGGGCTGGGCGACCTCCTGGCGGAGGGGGTGGCTCGCGCGGCGGAGAGGCTGGGGCCGAGGGCCAAACCCTATGCCATGCATGTGAAATCGCAGGAAGTGCCTATGCACGAACCACGGGGGAAGACGGGGCTGGCCCTGGCCTACGCCCTCTCGCCCACCGGCGCCGACCACGTGGAGGCGGTTCACGATCCCATCCTGGAGACGCTGGGAGTGCGGGGCAGCGAGTTGGGGTCCCTGGGGCTGATCGAGCCGGTGGATCGGCTCGACCTCTCCTACCGGAAGGTGCGGGCCTACTACCTGCTGCAACTGCTCTGGGGCAGCTACAATGTGATCGGCATGTGCATATTCGCCGGGGCTCCCACCGGACCGATAAAGGTCCTGGATATCGTTGACTACATCAGTGCCGTGACCGGCTGGAACTTCAGCTTGTGGGAGATGCTCCGCCTGGCGGAGCGGGCCTCGGCGATGGCCCGGGTGTTCAACCATCGTGAGGGTTTCGGCCCCCAGGATGATCGGCTTCCGACCCGCTTCTTCGATCCCTTGGGCAACGGGAGCCTCGAGGGTCATAAGATAGACCCGGTGGAGATGGAGGAAGCCACTAGGCTCTTCTACGAGCTTTCCGGTTGGGACCGGGAGACCGGCCTGCCCACCCGGGCCAGGCTCCTGGAACTCGATCTGGACTGGTTGGTGTAGCTGTTGGTAGCCGGTCATTTCGTGTAGCACTAGAGAGGTCCTTGGATCCGCCATGCGTGTCGGCATCCGCGTTGACGGTAGGAGATGACACATGAGAGAGCAGATGGAAGCGGCACTGGCATCCAGCCGGGCCGATTACACCGAGATACGACTCGAGGAGAGGGAGTCCAGCCGAGTCGTCTTTCGCGGCCGCGAGCTGGAGACCGCCAACAATGTCCTCGACCGGGGCGGGGTGGTCCGCTGCCTGGTCCGGGGTGGCGGCTGGGGCATCGCCACCTTCAACGACGCCTCCGACCTGGCGCAGCGGGTGGAGCAGGCCTACGAAGGGGCGCGGGCCATCCAGGGGGAAGATATCGAACTGGCGCCGGTGCCGCCTGCCCAAGACAGCATCACCGTCCCTCTGAAGCGGGACTTCCGCGGTGTGTCCCTCACCGAGAAGAGAGAGCTGGCCGCCGGCTACAACGACATCCTCCTGAAGCACGATCCCAGCATCGTGGACACGCAGACGGCCTACTGGGATTCCTTCAGCCGGGTGACCTTCGCCAACTCGGAAGGAGCCCTGGTCGAAGAGGAACGCCCGATGGCCAACGTCTCCTTGAGCGCCGTGGCCCGCAGAGACGGGGACGTCCAGCGGGCCTTCGAAGGCGTGTCCAAGGTGGCCGGGTTCGAGGCGGTGCTCAATCAGGAGGAGCTGGCCTTGACCGTGGCCCGCCGGGCCGTGGACCTGCTGGCGGCGCCGCGGGTGAAGGGCGGCCGGTATACCGTGGTCTGCAACCAGAAGTTGGCCGGGGTATTCGCCCACGAGGCCTTCGGACATCTGTCGGAGGCGGATTTCGTGTATAGCAACCCGCAGGCACAGGAGATGATGGTCCTGGGCCGGCGCTTCGGGCGGGACATCCTGAGCATCGTTGACGACGGCAGCATCCCCGGTCTGCGGGGCTCGCACCGCTACGATGACGAGGGCACTCCCTCCGGCCGGTCGGAACTGATCAAGGATGGGATTCTGGTGGGCCGGCTGCACTCGCGGGAGACGGCGGCGAAGCTGGGGGAGAAGCCCACCGGCAATGCCCGCGCCACCGGCTACCGCTACCCGCCCATCGTCCGCATGACCAACACCTTCATCGAGGGAGGGGCGACGTCCTTCGCCAACATGATCGGCGACATCGAAGAGGGCGTCTATGCCTGTGATGCCTTTGGAGGGCAGACGGCCCTGGAGAGCTTCTCCTTCAGCTCCGCCTACGCCTATATGATCCGCAAGGGCGAGATCGCGGAGATGGTGCGGGATGTCATCCTGGCCGGGAACCTGTTCTCCACCCTGCAGAGCATTGACGCCGTCGGAGACGATTTCCGGTGGGCGGACTTCGGGATGTGCGGGAAGGGGCAGGGCGGCCTGCCCGTGGCCCTGGGTTCGCCGCACGTGCGCATCCTCGATGTGGCCATCGGTGGCGACTAGGCTTCGGGCAAGTCAGGAGAGGTGGCAGGAAATGCTGGACCGTTTGATGAAGAGAGCGCAGCAGGCGGAGACCTTCGAGATCAGCAGCGAATCCACTCAGATCGGCTTCGAGGCGGACGAGCTGAAGTCGTACCAGGTGGACCAGACCAGCGGCAAGGCGGTACGGGTGGTGGTGGATGGGAGGCTGGGATTCGCCGCCTCCAGCGACGCCTCCGCCGAGGAGAAGCTGATCGAGAACGCCCTCGAATCGGCCCGGCACGGCGATACGGTAGACATAACCTTTCCCGGACCGAGCAGCGGACCGGGAGTCCAGGTCTACGATGAGCGCTTGGCCTCGTTCCCGGTCGAGCGTCTGATCGGGATCGGGCGGGAGATGATCGCCGTCATCAAGGAGGCCGATACCGGCGCCCTGGTGAACGTGGACCTGGAGCGGCGGGTGCGCCGGACCACGGTCCGCAACAGCACTGGGGCCGAGGCCACGGTGGAGCGGTCGCTCCTGTCTATCGGCTTGCGGATTGACCGGGTGAAGGGCGACGACGTCCTGGGTATCTACGAGTACTTCAGCACGGCGGCGCTCAACCAGGACTACCGAGCGGTGGCGGAGAGGATCGCCGAGAAGCTGCGCTTGGCCCAGAAGGTAATCGATCTGGGGTCGGGGCGGATGCCGGTGCTGTTCGCCCCTGCCGGGGCCCCGGTCCTGGCCCTGCCCCTCATGTTGGGCCTCAACGGGCGAGATGTGTATCGGGGCATTTCCCCCATGGCCAAGCGGGTGGGAGAGACCCTCTTCGACGAGAAGCTGAGCTTGGTGGACGACCCCACCCTGGACGGCAGGCCGGGCAGCGGCTCTCACGACGATGAGGGGGTGGCCCATCGGCGGACTCCGCTGATCGAGGACGGGACCCTTCGCGGCTTCCTCTACGATCTCAAGACGGCGGCGCAAGTGGGTGCGGCAGCCACGGGCAATGGCGAGCGGGGCCTGTTCTCCCCGCCGGCGCCCAGCTTCTCGAACTTGGTGATCTCCCCGGGCAACACGCCGTTGGAGGAGATGCTCGAGGGGATGGGTGAGGGCCTTCTGGTGGAGAGCCCGCTGGGACTCGGTCAGGGGAACGTGATCAGCGGCGCCTTCTCCAACAACCTGGCCCTGGCCTTCAAGGTGGAGAAGGGGGAGATTGTGGGGCGGGTGAAGGACGTCTCCATCGCCGGGAACATCTACCAGGACCTGAAGCGGATCGAGGCCGTGAGCGCCGAGTCGCAGTGGGTGTACGGGGGGATGAGCCTGCCGTACATCCTGCTGGCGGGACTGAACG
>JBBQIE010000327.1:0-3918 GCA_038324625.1 Anaerolineae bacterium
CTAGGCCTATAGAGCCCTGGGTGGCGTTCGCGGCTGACGGCTCCAACAGAAAGACCGTGCGGGTCACCCGGCGCCGGCGCCCCACCTCGGAGCCGGGAGGGCGCGAGCGAGCCGAGGCCCCGAGACGCGATCAGGGGGGCAACCAGGGCGCATCCTCGGGTGGCGGGGGCGGAACGTCAGGGGGCGGCATGTTGCCCTCGTTCGGTGGGCAGCGGCCCGGGGGCAAGCTGTCCCTGCCCGTGATCGGACTCCTGCTGGTGGGCCTGGTCTTGCTCTTCGTCTGTGGCCGCCTCGGACTGGGCGGAGGCGGCGGGAGCGAGGTCGTCCCCACCCAACCACCGGCCGGCCAAGGGAACCTGCCGGCATCAACCGCTACCCGGATTCCCGCCGCCCCGCCGGTAGTTGTGGCCACCGCCGCCCCGGGTGAAAAGTGGCTGGTGATGCTCTACCAGGACGCCGATGACAAGATACTCGAGCAGGACCTGGTGGTTGACCTCAACGAGGCGGAAAGAGCCGGCTCCAGCGACGCCGTGCAGATCGTCAGCCAGCTCGACCGCTTCCGGGGCGGCTTCCAGGGCGACGGCAACTGGACCTCGACCAAGCGCTTCCACGTGACGCGGGACGATGATCTGAGCGCCGTGGGTTCCCAGGAGGTGGCCGACCTCGGCGAAGTCAACATGGCCGATGGCCGGACTCTGGTGGATTTCGTCACCTGGGCCATAGCCACCTATCCCGCCGACAAGTACGCTCTGATCCTCTCCGACCACGGCATGGGGTGGCCGGGGGGCTGGAGCGATCCCACCTCCACCGGCGCCTACGACGCCGAAGTGCCGCTGAAACAGCGTATGGGCGATCAGCTCTACCTCGATGAGCTGGATGCAGCCTTGGGCCAGATTCGGGAACGCACCGGGCTCGACAAGTTCGAGCTGATCGGGCTGGACGCCTGCCTGATGGGCCACCTGGAAGTCCTCAGCGCCCTGGAGCCGCACGCCCGCTACGCCGTGGCTTCCCAGGAGACTGAGCCCGCCCTGGGCTGGGCCTATGCCGGTTTCCTCAGCCGGCTGAGGGCAAATCCCAACGTCGGCGGCGCCGAGCTCGCCCGCTACATCGTGGACAGTTACATCGAGGACGATGAGCGCATCGTGGACGACCAGGCTCGTCAGGACTTCGTGGGCGGCGGACGGGGCCTGTTCAGCTCCCAGGCGCCCTCGGCCGGCCAACTGGCCGAGCGGATGGGGGTCAACGTGACCCTCTCCGCCGTGGACCTGGCCGCCCTACCGCCACTGATGGAGGCTCTGAACCACTTCGCGTATCAGATGCAAGGGCAGAGTCAGAGACCGGTGGCGCAAGCGCGCGGCTACGCCCAATCCTTCACCAGCATCTTCGGTACCCAGGTTCCTCCGTCCTACATTGACCTGGGCAACTTCGCTCAGCTGGTGGCACGGGAGAACCAGGGCGCCGACCTGGAGGGCGCGGCCAGCGATTTGATGAGCGCCTTGGGGCGAGCCGTGATCGCCGAACGCCACGGCTCCGGCAAGCCCGGGGCCACCGGTATCTCAGTCTACTTCCCCAACTCACAGCTCTACAGCCAGCCGGTCAGTGGCTATCAATCCTACTCCGGGCTGGCGGCCCGCTTCGCCCAGGCCTCTCTGTGGGACGAGTTCCTAGCCTATCACTACACCGGCCGCCCCTTCGATGCGGCGGCCACGAACCTGGCCATTCCCGCCCCCGGCGCCACCCCGCGCGGTCCGGCCGAGGGCGGCATCCAGGTCTCGGCCATCAGAGCCTCCAGTCAGACAGCAGCCTCCGGCGAACCGATCCTCCTGAGCGTGGACATCGCCGGCGAGAATGTTGGTTATGTCTCCTTGCTGGTCGGGTACTACGATCAGGCCGCGAACTCCATCAACGTCGCGGATCAGGACTACCTCGAGAGCCCGGAGACCCGTGAAGTTGGCGGTGTCTACTATCCGGTCTGGCCAGAGGGTGAGTTCACCCTGGAGTTCGAGTGGGAACCCATCGTCTTCGCCATAGATGACGGCACCCAAAGGGTGCCGGCCCTCTTCCAGCCTCTCACCTATGGCCGCTCCTTCGAGGAGGCGACCTACGCCGTGGACGGCCTCTATACCTACGGCGACGATGGCCAGTCACTCTCCGCTCAACTGCTCTTCCGTGACGGCACTCTGCACCAGGTCTTCGGCTTTACCGGCGACGGCACCACCGGCGCCCCGCGCGAGATACTCCCCGAACCCGGCGATACCTTCACCGTGTTCGAGAAATGGCTGGACGTAGCCGCGGACGGCGGTCCCGCCACCCCGGCCACCGAGGTTGGCCGCACCTTGACCTTCGGGGACCGGCCTTTCACCTGGGTTGATCTCGACGCGGCCGCGGGCACCTACGTGGTCGGCTTCGTGGTGGAAGACTTGGACGGCAACAAGTACCCGGTCTACACTCAAATCACCGTGGAGTAGCCAACCGGTATCAGCACCAATCCGACCCCACGGGACCGTCGGTGGTCCAGTGAGATCGGACCTGACAGTTCGTGTCTATCGGCACCGAGCCGGATAAACGCCAGGGGGCATAATGGAAGCGCCCCGTACGATTGGCGGGCAACAGCAAGCGACGATAGACTGCGCCGGAGGGCAAGGAGGGATGGCCATGAGCAATCCGGGGAACTCCACTGTGATGGGCACCGCCCAGTATCCGCTTAAGAATGCCGGCGACCTGCGCGAGTTAATGCGGCGAGCCGAGGTCGCCATGGCCGACCTGCGACGGGGCAGCGACCAACAGGCCGCCGACCTAGTTCTCATGATGCACACCATCGAGAAGGCCATCCCCCGGATGGAACAGGACTTCGGCATCCAGCTCAAAGCGGAGCGGGCCCGGCTGCAGACCCTAGAGGGTGCCTTTAGAAACAACGCCGCTCTGCTGGTCAGCAAAGCCGGGGCCAAGCGGCTTCAGGAGCTTCGCCGGCAGGTGGAGGCGAGCGACACTGACTGGTGGATGCAGCTGGACCAGATGGTCTCCCAGCAGCGGGGTCAGAGCCTGCGCCGCCTTGGCATTAGGATCGGGGCGGTGGTGGCGGTTCTGGCGGTGCTGGCGATCGTGTACCAGTTGTTCCTGGCTCCCTCGCCCGATACCGGGGCCCGGCTTCGGGAGGCCGAGGGCTACCTCTCCCAGGGCCGTCTGGAGACCGCCCTCACCTCGTACAAGGCCGCGCTCAACGGCGGTGCCGAGGGCCCTGAGGCCCCGCTCGCCATCGGCGCCCTCCTCACCCAGCTGGGTAGAGACGCCGAAGCCCAACCCTATCTCGACCAAGCCCGGCAACGCCTTCCCAGCGAGGCCGAGTTCTCCGCTGAGTTATCCCTGGTCTACTACCGCATGGCCTCCCAAGGGGGAGTGGATGCGATAGACAAGGCAGAAGCGGCGGCTTTGCAGGCCATCGCCGCCGATGACACCTCCGCCAACGCCTACCTCGCCCTCGGCAGCGTCTATGAGCTGCGGGGCCAGGTGCCCCAAGCCATCGAGGCCCTGAGCAAGGCCTCCAGCCTGAGCACCGACACCGCCCTCACCGCCGCCATCCAGATGCGCCTAGCCATGCTCTCGCAGAAGCCCGGCGACCTGCCCACGCCGGCCGCGGAGGCCACGGCCGCCGGGCAATGAGCGAAGCCGTGGGCCCTGGGCCCGCGGCTCATGGTGGGGCCGCCTGGCCCTCGCCTTCTAGGACGCCAGTCGGAGTCACCATCCAAGTACGCGATGGCGGCCACCGGGCAGGTGGCCGCCATCGCGTAGATGTCATGGAAGGACCGGAGTAGATATCGTGCGCGCGGGCGGAACGACAGTGATCACCGATCGAGGCCGTCCGTGAGGTCGCCTTGTCCTGGAGTCTTCGCCGGCAATGGAGTCACGCATACAGTCGCT
>JBBQIE010000328.1:0-3917 GCA_038324625.1 Anaerolineae bacterium
GGCATGGCCGCGGGGAAGCCGGCGAGCCTGGCCTACTGGTCGAGCTTCCCGGTGGCGGAGGCTACGGTGTGGCTGGACTCCCGGCTGCTGTACCAGGGTCGGGGGGAATGGCAAGCTCCACTGCCCCTGGAGGGGGTTGAGGCGGGAGACTACATCCTGCGCCTCGACCTGCTGGACGATGAGGGGGCACTGTACCAGCGGGCAATGCGGGTGAAGATAGCGGGTTAAGCGCCCCTCCCCCAAACCCCGCGCCCTCTCATCCTTCGCTGATCTCGTAGCTGCTCTCGATCTTCGCCACCGCCCCCAGCATCGCCGACGCGGAGCAGTACTTCTCCTCCGAGAGCTTTATCGCCCGCTTCACGGCGTCCTCGGAAAGCCCCTTCCCTTGCAGCAGGTAGGTCACCTGTATGTGGGTGTACACCTTGGGGAAGTCGGCTGCCCGTTCCCCGGAAACCTTCACCTGGAGTCCCGTCAGCGGCTGCTTGGACTTGCGCAGTATGTCCAGCACGTCGAAGGCCGTGCAACCAGCCAGCCCTGCCAGCAGCAGTTCCATGGGGCGCGCCCCATCTCCGGTTCCACCATCGCTCGGCGCCACGTCCAGGTTGAAGCTGTATCCAGTACCCATATCGGCCCTGAACCGCTTGCCCTCCAGCAGTGTGACCTCGGCGCTTCCGGTTGCCATATATCGTCCATCCCTTCCGCCGCCCGGTGGTTACGGTGGGCGGCCCCATATTTGCTTGGCAAAGGGCGTGCCGGGCCGCGGATTTCTCCATAATCAACCTAGGAAAACTTCGTGAAAGTCTTGACAAAGATACCCCCTGGCCGTATATTTACTTAGTCGGGGCCGGCGCCCCCGTCAACCGTGGAGGGCGACTTGGAAGAGAAGATCGATAGAATCCTCAAAGAAGCGAAGACCATCGCGGTGGTGGGCCTTTCCGACAAGCCCGAGCGGACCAGCTATCGGGTGTCCAGCTACATGCAACGCCACGGATATCGGATAATACCGGTGAACCCCACCATCCAGTCGTCGCTGGGGGAGACCGCATACCCGGACCTGGCCTCGGTACCGGAGAAGATAGACCTGGTGGACATCTTCCGCCGCTCGGAGGACGTCCCCCCCGTTGTAGACCAGGCCATCCAGGTGGGGGCCAAGGTTGTTTGGATGCAGGAAGGTATAGTGAACGAGGAGGCCGCGGCCAAAGCCGCTGCCGCCGGCCTGGACGTGGTGATGGACCGTTGCGTCATGGTGGAGCACCGAAGCCGGTCGTAATATCTCCAGCCGGGAAGCGTCTATGGAGGACAGCAAGTTGCACAACGTCGTGAACGTCTTCGACGATAGCGTCAACAGTCGCCCGTGCCAAAGCGGTTGAGGGCCCGCGCAATCTCAGGAAGAGATTACGAGCGTCGTCGCCTGGTACCTGACCAGGGAATATGGCAACAGCATAGAGGTCAACTACAACGACCTGGCCCGGGGCAGCGTTAAGCAGCGCTTCCCGGAGATGGTGGAAAAGGTACATAAGGACAACCTGCCGCTGCCGACGGTCTTCATGGACGATGAGGTCGTGACCACGGGCTACGTGGACTACCTCAGCATCGCCAGGGCCGTCCAGAAGGCTCGGAGCGCCCAGGCGGCCAAGCCGCGGGCCAGTTCGTAGAGCCATGGAACAGCTACTGATCGTCCTGGCAGTCTTCTTCCTCCTCACCTTCCTGGTGTCCCGCGGCGGGGGCGGAGGCGGTGGTTGAGGGATCAAGTAGGCCTCGCGTCGCGGGGCGATAGCCACCTTGTGGTTGAACGAAACTGATGCTATGTTACGGGAGCCCGGTACTCGCCGGGCTCCCCGTCCTTTTTATCACGTCCCCGGCCGGCAATCCCGGTCCGCAGCCAGGGGGCGAGCACAAGCGCAAGAGCGGAGATTGCTCAATGTCAACGAAGGAATTCGACATCCTGATAGTCGGCGCTGGCCCGGCCGGCCTGACCGCCGCGCTGTATGCGGCCCGGGGCCGGATGAACGCCGTGCTGGTGGACCGGTCCGGCATGGGAGGCGGCCAGCTGCTGAACACCGAGCTGGTGGAGAACTACCCCGGCATACGGAGCATCAGCGGTCACGATCTGGCCCGCCAGATGGAGGAGCAGGCCCGGGATTTTGGCGCGACCATACAGTATGGCAACGTGGTGGAGATCTGGTCCGACGGGGATGCCCGCTACGCCCGCACCGAGGACGACGAGCTGTATAGGGCCGGGGCCATCATTTTGGCCAGCGGCGGCGCTCCACGGCGGCTGAAGGTGCCCGGGGAGAAGGCGATGGCGGGTATGGGGGTCTCCTACTGCGCCGTGTGCGACGGCGCCTTCTTCAAGGACCAGGTGGTGGCAGTGGTGGGCGGGGGCGACTCGGCCATCGAGGAGGCCATCTATCTCACCCGGTTCGCCAGCCAGGTACACATCGTCCACCGGCGGGACCGGTGGCGCGCCCAGAAGCTGCTGCAGGAGCAGGCCCTGGCCAACCCGAAGATAGTGCCGATATGGAACAGCGTGCCCGAGGAGATCGGCGGCGAGGGCGCCGTGGAGTGGATCCGGACACGAAACGTGGTCGACGGCAACGTGGCCACCCTGCCCGTGGGCGGCGTGTTCATCTACGTGGGCTTCGAGGCGAACACCGAGCTGTTCCGGGACCCGGTGAAGCGGGACGAGGGAGGCTTCATTCTCACCGACCAGAGGATGGAGACCAGCATCCCCGGCATCTTCGCCGTGGGAGATATCCGCTCCCAGTACGTGCGCCAGATTTCCACGGCAGTGGGGGACGCCACCACGGCGGCGGTGGCCGCCACCCGCTTTGTGGTGGCCTGGGAGCACTCTCGCAAGGCGACGCCCGTAGCGCTGTAGCAATCCGCCGGGGTGAGGACCCTCACCCCGGCCCCTCCCCACCTCCACGTGCCGCCTTCACCCCCGCAGCTGCTTGATTCCCCGCCCGACCAGCACGAATCCGTGCTCGTACCGAGGGGCTGCTGGTGGTACAATTCGCGCCACGTAGTTGAAGAGCAAACACCGGCCTCCGATCCGCCGGTGCTTCCTACCCTCCGCCATCCCAACAGCCACTTCCCTGATGAAGAAACCCAATTTAAGGAGGGATCCTCACCATGACCCGGAAGCTAGCCCTGGTCCTCCTGGCCTTAATCGCGGCCACCACCCTGTTCATCAGCCCCGCTCAGGCGGAGAGGCAGTTCCCCGAGACGGGCTACACCGTCTCCAACAGCTCCTTCGTGGACTACTTCGACAGGCGGGGAGGTGCCCGCACCCTGGGCTACCCCATCAGTCGAGAGCTGGAGTTCCTGGGTACCAGGGTACAGTTCTTCCAGCGGGCCGTGCTCCAGGCCCAGCCCGGGGAAGGGGTGGGGCTCATGAACATCCTGGACGAGGGGCTCATGCCCTACACGTCCATCAACGGGTCCACATTCCCCGCGCCGGACCCGGCGATCATCCAGGCCGCGCCCTCCCCGGCGGACCTGTCTTATGCCACCCAGGCCGTGGCCTTCGTGCGGGCCTTCGCCCCCGACGAATGGGAAGGGATGAGGGTGAACTTCTTCAGCACCTTCTCGTCCACGGTGTCCATGTCCCAGGCCTTCCCCACTGGCGGTGGGGATCAGGCGCTGCTGCCCCTGATAAATCTGGAGATCTGGGGCCTGCCCACCAGCCGGCCGGCGCGGGATCCCGCCAACGGGAACTTCGTCTATCTCCGCTTCCAGCGGGGGATCATGCACTACGACGCCACCACCGGTCTCACTCAGGGTATCCTGATCGGGGACTACCTGAAGAGTGTGATCACCGGCGCCAACCTGCCCGCCGACCTGGCTGCCCAGGCCTCGGGAAGCCGACTCTACCGGCAGTACGACAACAGCCGGCCCGGGGGGATGAGCCGGCC
>JBBQIE010000329.1:0-3909 GCA_038324625.1 Anaerolineae bacterium
GACGCCGATGCATGACCGGGCCTGGATTCCCTTCGACCGCCCCTTCCCCGCCTGTCCAGCTCTCGTGCCATGCCCGTCGTTCGCGATGACCCCGTTCTCAGCTGATCCTCTCATCGCCGCCGACCAAGGTGGTCAAACCACATGCCTCTAGACAAGTCCCGCCGGCCGGTTCTGGTCGTCGGTGTGGATCGCGAGTTCGCTCACCGGCTCTCGCAATCCCTGTCGGTGGCGGCCGCTCCCTGCCCGCTGCACTTGTACGATCTTCCCGAACCGAAGGCAGCCGCCACCGCCATTCAGGAGCTTCGCCCCGCGGCCATCCTCGTAGGGGCCAACGTGCCGGGTTCCGATCTGGCCGGCATCTGTGCCGCTGCCCCCGACTCGGCCATCCTCGCCCTGCGCCCGGTGGGATACGCCGCGCTCACCACCACCCCCAGGCCGCCGAACCTCTTACACCTGCTGCCGGTGGATAGCCCCGATCCCACTCTCGTGGTGCATCTGCTGCTGTCCGCCGTGGAGCGGCGCCGTCAGGCCGTGGAGCTGGGGACTTGGCCTGAGGGTGGTGAAAGCTCCACCTCCGATCTCTGCGCCGTGGTCGAGGACAGCCCCGACGGGCTTATGGTGGTGGACTCGGAGGGGAAGGTCCGGTTCGCCAATCGCGGCGCCCGGACCTACTTGAGCGAGACTGACCCAGAGACGGGCAGCCGCCGTTTCCCCCATTCATTGCCGAGGGACGACAGCAGCGAAGTCGAGTGGCCCACGGCCGGCGGGAAGGCCATTGTCGAGATTCGCGGGGCGGAGACGGAATGGGCAGGGGAACCGGCACTGGCCGTGTCCCTTCGCGACGTCAGCGACCGCAAGGAGGCGGAGGAAGCTCTCCGTTTAGCCCACGATTGGGTCATCGGCGTTTTCGAGAGCATGAGCGATGGCCTCATCCTCCTGGACGGTGAGTTACGGATCACCTACTTCAACGCGCGGGCGGAGGAACTCCTCGGTCGGAACCGAGAGGAGATTCTGGGGCTCAGCCTCTTCGCCGAGGCCTTTCCGGAGGCCCGAGGCTCTGACTTCGAGCGTCACTACAGCCAAGCCCTCGCGGAGCAGAAACCCTGCACCTTCGAGACCTTCTTCGGCGTCCCCCCTTACGTGAACTGGTACGAGGTGCGGGTGTTTCCCTTCGAGGGGGGCATCGCCGTGTACTTCCTGGTCACCACCGAGCGGAAGCTGGCGCATGACTCCCTCACCGCTGCTCTGGCGGAGTCGCGGTCTCGACAAGAAGAAGCCGAGGCCCTGTTTCAGGGGGCGCGAGTCGTCTTGGAGGAGCCCGGCTTCGAGGCAGCCGCCCGCCGCCTCTTCGATCTGTGCCGGGACTTGACCGGCGCCTCCGACGGCTACGTGGCGCTTCTGGACGAGCGGGGAGAGGAGCACCTGGTGCTCCTTCTCGACCCCTCTGGGCAGCCTCAGGGAGTACATGCCTCACTACACATGTCGGTGATGGAACCACGAGACCAGGTATATCGCACCGGCAGGGCCGTCTTCGACAACGCCTTCGCCGGCAGCGGCGGGAGTCAGTCGCTATCCGGCAATCACCTTTCACTCTCCAACGTGCTCTTCGCTCCCCTGGCCGTGGAGGGGATCACCGTGGGCCTCATGGGCCTGGCCAACAAGCCGGGAGGGTTCGACGACCGCGACCTCCGGATGGCCACCGCCTTCGGGGAACTGCTGGCCACAACCCTTCGGGGCCATCGGGCCAACCAGGCTCTCGCCGCCGGCGAGGAGCGATTCCGCGCTCTTTTCCAGAACGCCAATGATGCCATCTACCTGCATGAGTGGAACCCCGACGATACCCCGGGCCGCTTCATCGAGGTGAATGACGTGGCCTGCGCCCGGCTGGGTTACTCCCGCGCGGAACTGCTCACCCTATCACCAACCGACATAGACGCCCCTGATAGCGTGGCTGCTATGCCCGCCGTCTCCCGAGAGATAAAGGGCGCCGGCCGTTTCACCTTCGAGGCCAGTCAGATGGCCAAGAACGGTGAGATCATACCCTCGGAGATCAGCTCCCATCGCTTCACTCTCGGCGGGCAGACGGTGGTCCTCTCAGTGGTTCGGGACCTCCGGGAGCGCCGGCAAGCTGAAGAGCAGATCCGTCTCCAGGCCCGTCTGCTGGGAGCGGCCAACCAAGCCATCATCGCCGCCGATCCCGAAGGCCGAGTGACCTATTGGAACCAAGCCGCCGAGGCCCTCACCGGCTGGCCGACTCAAGAGGCCCTGGGTCGGGACGCCCTGGATCTGATGACCACCCCCGCTTATCGGGAGATTGCCGAGACTGTCCTGACCGGGCTACGGGACGGCCGGCCTTGGGCGGGGGAGACCGTCCTGGCGCGCCGCGACGGCCGGGAGTTCCCGGCTCTGATGACCCTCTCTCTCATTCCCAGCGACCAGGGCCCCCTCGGCGGCATGATCGCCGTCATCACCGACATCAGCGATCTCAAGGCCACCGAGGCCCGTCTGCGCGAGTACGAGCGGGCGGTGGAAGGCTCGCAAGACCTCATCACCGCTGTGGGCCTCGACTACCGCTACCTTCTGGCCAATCAGGCCATGCTCGACTACCAAGGGCTCGCCCGAGAGCAGATCGTGGGTCACCACGCGGCCGAGGTGGTAGGCCAGGCCGCCTTCGATGAGACCCTGAAGCCCGCCTTGGATCGCTGCTTCGCCGGGGAGACATCGCGCTTCGAGATGGAGCGCCACTACCCGGGGCGGGGCCGGCGATCTGTCTCGGTCTCCTACTACCCCTTGCGGGACAACTCCGGAAGCATCGAGGGGGCCGTCGCCGTCATCCGGGACGTCACCCCGGAGAAGCAGCTGGACCAAGAGCGGGGCACTACCGTCCGACTGCTCCGACTCCTGAGCAGCACCAGCTCTCTGGCCGACCTCATTCGCGAGGCCACCGGCCTCCTCCAGCAGTATACCGGTTGCGAGGCGGTGGGCATCCGCCTGCGGCAGGGTGAGGACTTCCCCTATTACCTCACCACCGGCTTCGCCGAGGAGTTCGTCCTCGCCGAGACCAGCCTGTGTGCCCGAGACGCCGATTGTGAGGTCGTTCTGGATCAGGCCGGCAACCCGGTAATGGCCTGTCTTTGCGGCAGTGTCATCGAGGGCCGGGTTGACGCCGCCCAGCCCCATTTCACCGCCAACGGCAGCTTCTGGACCAGCAGCACCAGCGACCTCCTCGCCGGCTTGGCCCCCGAGGACTGTCCTCCGCATTTCCGGGGCCGTTGTCCCCGGGCCGGCTACCAGTCGCTGGCCCTCATTCCCCTGCGCACCGAGTCCGAGGTCTTCGGACTCATCCAGTTCAACGACACCCATCGGGACCGGTTCACCCCCGCGGTCATCAGTTTTCTGGAGCGACTGGCGGGCAGCCTATCCATCGGCTTGGCCAAGAAGCAGGCTGAGTCCGCCCTCGCCGATAGCGAGGACCGCCTCCGCAACTTGGTGCGGCAATCCCACGACGGCATCGTCCTGGTGGACGAGCGGGGCACGGTGGTCGAGTGGAACTCCGGCCAGGAACGGATCACCGGACGCTCTCGCGAGGAAGTGGTGGGCCGGAAGATCTGGGAGGTGCAGGTCGAGGCTACCCTTCCCGAGGACTTGACCCCGGAAACCGGCGAGCGGCAGCGGCTCCGCACCCTGGCTCTGCTGGACCCGGATCAACCGGCTGCGGAAGGCACCCTCTCCACCATCAAGATCCGGCACGTGGATGGGAACCCACGGCTCACCGAGACGGTGGTCTTCCCCATCCGCTCCAGCCGGGGAATGATGCTGGGGAGCATCTCCCGCGACGTCACCGAGCACCGTCGGGCTCTCGAAGCTGTGCGGAAGGGGGAGGAGAAGTACCGCATCGTCGCCGAGAAC
>JBBQIE010000330.1:0-3901 GCA_038324625.1 Anaerolineae bacterium
TTTTGTTGGTTGATATGACTGCATGGGCTCTGCATCTTGGGATATACTACCTGCAGTGGGTATGCCTCACAATCACCCACTACAGGTAGTATGCTGGCTTTACCGATTTGCCAACCAACAAAAGGTGCAACCGACACAGGCACCAGGAGGGTGGGTCTCAGAAGGGGGTAGGATTCGGGCTCAGGCTGCCTGGGATCACGTGATCACGTCACCCTGACCGGATCACGTCACCCTGAACGAAGTGAAGGGTCTCGCCTCACGCAACGCGAGATGCTTCACTCCGCTGAGGAACACTCCGTTCAGCATGACGGGGGCGGTGCCGAATCGTAGGGGAGAATCTTGTATTCGCCCAGACCACCAAGGGCGAATACAAGATTCGCCCCTACGGATCTCCGTCATAGCCCTTCAGATTGATACACACTCCACCAGGAGATCGCTCTATGGCTCGTGAAGGCAAGGAGTCCCTCGCTCTCTATGGCGGCCAACCGGCCCGCACCCGCACCGATCCGCCCATGTTTCCGGGGGGCATGGAGATCGGGGAGGCGGAGAAGCAGGCCGTCCTGGAAGTGCTGGACAGCAAGAACCTCTTCCGCTACTACGGCGCCAGCCAGACCCCCTCCAAAGTGGCTCAGTTCGAGAAGGCCTTCGCCGAGCACATGGGGGCCACCTACGCCCTGGGCCTTAGCTCGGGGACGGGAGCCTTGCACTCGGGGCTGGTGGCCCTGGGGGTGGGCCCGGGAGACGAGGTGATCGTCCCTGCCTACACCTTCATCGCCAGTGCCTCCGCCGTCATCGCCGCCAACGCCATCCCGGTCATCGCCGAGGTGGACGACTCCCTCACCCTGGACCCGGCGGACGTCGAGGCCAAGATCACGCCCTACACCAAGGCCATCATGCCGGTACACATGCGCGGGGCTCCCTGCGATATGGGCGCCCTCATGGCCCTGGCCAAGCGCCGCGAGCTGCTGGTCATCGAGGACGTGGCCCAAAGCGACGGCGGCAGCTATCACGGCAAGCGGCTGGGCACCTTCGGGGACCTGGGCTGCTTCAGCCTCCAGTATCACAAGATCATCACCTCCGGCGAGGGTGGGGTGCTCCTCACCGACGACAAGGCCCTCTACGATAGGGCCCGGATGTTCCACGACGCTGCCGGCGCCTGGCGCAGCCAGGGGGACGGGGCGGTGCTGCCCTACACCGGGGGCACCAACTACCGCATGAGCGAGATCGCCGGGGCCCTGGCCCTGGTGCAGCTGGGCCGCTTGGAGGACCTGCTGGCTAGGATGCGCCGGGCCAAGGGCATCATCCGCCGGGGCATGGCCGACCTGCCCGGCATCCAGTTGCGCCGCCTGAACGACGTGGAGGGCGACGCTGCCGTGGCCCTAATCTTCTTCGTCGAAAGCGGTGAGAAGGCCAAGCAGGTGGCCGAGGCCCTGCGGGCGGAGAAAGTCTCCGCCGGGTCCATGTTCGACGCCGGGGTGCCCGACTGGCACATCTACCGGCACTGGGGCCACATCCTGAACAAGCGCACCGCTACCCCCACGGGCTGCCCCTTCAGTTGCCCCTACTACGAGGGCAACGTGGAATACTCGGAGGACATGTGCCCGAAGACCCTGGAGCTGTTGGGGCGGGCGGTACATCTTAACATCAGCCCCATGCTCACCGACGAGGACGCCGAGCAGACCCTGGAGGCGGTGCGGAAGGTGGCGACGGCCCTACTGTGACCATACCCGGTCGGGAGGGAGCGGCCGCGGCGTTCGCTTTCGACCTCGCTCGATGGAGTATGGATGTTTCCGCGGCATGAACCGACCTCAGAAGGAGGCAGGAGATGGTAGTTAATCGATCGCGACGGGCGTTCTTGATTAGGATGGGCACCGTGGCCGGTGCCGCGGCAGCCTCCGGGGTACTGGCCGCCTGCGGCGGCGCCGCCACCCCGGCCCCGGCCGCCTCGACCCAGGCCCCCGGCAGCACCCAGGCCCCGGAGACGGTAGCCACCTCGGCACCGCCGGCAGCGGCCGAGATGGTCACCCTGAACATGTGGAAGGGTCCGCACAAGGCCGCGGGTGACGAGACGGTGCAGTGCGCCGGCCCCACCCTGGAAGTCTTCATGGCCGAGAACCCGAACATCAAGGTTGAGTTCCAAGAGGTGCCCTGGAGCGGCTACAACGAGAAGTTCACCTCGGCTTTCGCCGCCGGCCAGCCGCCCGATGTGAGCTATCAGACCGAGTCCTTCCCCACCTTCGTCAAGGCGGGCAACATCCTGCCCCTCGACGATCTCATGGAGCAATCCGGCTTCGACAGGGACTACATGCTCGACCTCTCCTGGACGGTGGCTATGACCGGGGGCAAGACCTACGCCATGCCCTGGATCGAGGGCGGCTCCAACCTCTTCTACAACAAGGACTTGTTCGAGCAGGCCGGGCTGGACCCGGAGACCCCGCCGGACACCATGGACGACTTCCTCGCTGCCGCCCAGGCCATCACCGATCTGGGAGACGACATCTACGGCTACTCCTGCCCCCCGAGAGGCTACCACGAGGTGGGCCAGTGGGGTCGGCGCTGGGGTGGAGAATGGTTCAACGCCGACCTGACCGAATGCGTCGCTGACTCTGAGGACTCCATCGCCGGATTCCAGTACATGGCGGACCTCCTCTTCAAGTATGAGGTCTCCCAGCCCGCGGCCATAGCCGGGCAGGAGCCGGGCACCACCGGCTACTTCCGCGACGGCATGGTCGGTATGATGACCGGACAGAGCCCCACCGCCAACTCCATCCGCAAAGAGAAGCCGGACTTCCCGCTCGGCGCCGGCTTCATTCCCAAGGGGCCCGCTCCCGAGCCATTGGGCCGGGCGGCCTACGGCGGCGTGGGCATGCTCGCCATCGCCCAGGCCACCAAGTATGTTCCCGAGTCGTGGACCCTGCTGGAGTGGCTGGTCACCCCGGACGCTCTCAAGTCCTGGATTGGGTGCCTCGGCTTCAGCACCGCGGCCAAATCCGTGTTCATGTTCGAGGGCGATCCAGTGCTGGAAGTGGCGGAGGCAGGGCGCAAGTTCCACTTCTTCTGGCCGTACACCGAGTGGGTGTTCAAGTTCTGGGACGTGGCCACCACCTACACCGAGGCCATTCAGCTCGGTGAGTTGCCGGCGGATCAGGCCATGAAGGAGTGTACTCAGAAGGTCAACGACATCCTGGCGGAGTACAAGAGCGGCTAGCCGGACTGATCTAGAAGGGCCATCGGTGCGTCCAGCGGCAGTTGGGCGCACCGATGGCCCGTGTCTCGTGACCACCATCGCTCCGTCAGCCAGGCCAGTGCCTAAGCGAGGTGCATTCAGTGGATCCAGCGACGACTAGAGCTGAGACAAGTCCCGGCATTCGCCTAGGGAGCGGGCAAAGCCGTGCCAAACAGGGACTAACCACCACGGTGAGGCGGACCTTGGTGGCATATGCCTTCCTCAGTCCTTTCTTCATCCTCTTCATCATCTTCACCGCCATTCCCTTTTTCTGGGCCTTGTGGCTGTCTATGCAGCAGGGTCTTCTGACCGGCCCCAAGACCTTCGTGGGCCTGTCGAACTTCGCCCAACTGCCCAGGGACACCATCACCCGCACGGTCTTGTTCAACACTGTGAAGTACGTGGCTATCATCGTGCCGGTGGCCGTGGGCACCTCCCTGGGCTTGGCCTTCCTCATCACCAACCGAGTGGTACGAGGCCGGGACTTCTTCCGGGCCCTGGTCTACTTCCCCATTCTGGCAGCCCCGGCGGCGGCGGCTCAGATCTGGAGCTACATCCTCGCCCCTCGCTTCGGCATCTTCAGCTACGCCCTTTCGGCTATAGGGGTGGACAACGTTCTCTTTCTGTCCAACCCCCAGTTGGCACTCCTCTCCATTGCCCTCATTGAGTGGTGGC
>JBBQIE010000331.1:0-3884 GCA_038324625.1 Anaerolineae bacterium
GCTGTCTCGTGAGATCGCTTCTGTCATGAGGAGATAGCGCTCGCGGGCGCGAGGCGTCGCGGTGGATCGAGTGGCTCCCTCTGAACGACGGCCTTTCGTGTTTTCGTCCCCTTTTTGTCCTGGTTCGTGTGATGTCAGGCGGCGGCGAGGCGGCGGTCTGATGAACATTGAATAAATAGGCGTCCCACTGTGCAACCGGACGCCCGCTCCGCCATGAATGGCCGAGCTACGAGGAGCAAAGCCCACCTACGCGGGCTGGGAAGTGTCTCAGCCGCCCGAAGGGCCGGCTTTGCCCAAGCGTAGCCCTGACCATTCATGGCGGGGCGGCCCCTCATGGACAATGGCCCCGCTGATGTGACGTGGGCCGGTTATTTCGTCAATGTTCATAAGGCCGCCGCGGACACTGCCGTGCCTATTGCTGAAGGCCTTCGGCCAGGGTAGAGGCCACACGGTTTTCTTGGCCGAAGGCCCTCAGCGGCGGGCTTATGAACATTGACGAAATAACCGGCCCACGTCACATCAGCGGGACCGTTGTCCGTGAGGGGCCGCCCCGCCATGAATGGTCGGGGCTACGGTGGCGCAAAGCCGGCCTGCGCCGGCTGAGAGTGGTCCCAGCCCGTGTAGGCGGGCTTCGCTCCTCGTAGCTCGGCCATTTATGGCGGAGCGGGCGTCCGGTTGCACAGTGGGACGCCTATTTATTCAATGTTCATCAGACCGCCGTCTCCCGCTCCTGACATCACACGAACCAGGACATTTTCGTCCCTCTTTCGCGCCCTTCGTGATCCAAACGTCTAACTGAAGTCCCCTCCCCTTCTCCCCCAGTTCTCGCTCTTCACCTCGCTCATCACCAGCATGATCTTCATGGGGTCCACCCCCAGCACCCGCGCCAGCAACCCCGACACCCGCCGCGTCACCTCCTGTTTCACCGGTAGGGGGAACTCCCCGATGTAGCGCAGGTCCACCGCCGCCGCGTCCTCGACCGCCGCCCCACCCCGGAAGAAGCCGTCGGTAGACACAAAGGTCACGGCCAGACCGGTCTCCGGCTTGTCCATCGTCTCCGCCAGGGCTCGGCCCAGCTCCGCCTTGATCTCCTGCTGGTCCTCCGGTGACACCGGCTTGCTCACCACGATATTGCACCAAGGCATCTCATACTCCCAGCTTGAGGTACGAGGGCTCCATCAGCCCCCGAGAGCGCTCTTATACCCCGCCCTCCGAGCGGTAACAAGCCCGCCGCCGGCTCAGACGACCTCCTTCCGCTGCAAGTACCGAAAGGCAATGAAGCCCGGCAGTATGGGCAACCAGAAGGTAAACAACCGGAAAATCAGGACCCCGGCCACCGCCTGACCTCGTCCAATGCCGAAGGCGGCCAAGGCGGCGATTAGGGCCGCCTCCATCGCCCCCAGTCCCCCGGGCGTGGGGGCCACCCCGGCGACGGCGGAGCCACCCAGGTAGGCGGCGGCGGTGCGCACCACCGAAAGCGGCGCCCCCACGGCGTGCAGGCTCAGGACCAGCACCGCGATATTCAGTAGGGTCACCCCGAGAGAGCCGGCCAGCAGTTGGGCAGCGTAGATGGGCGTCCGGATCACTGCCAGCAGGGAGTGCCAGGCCTCGCGCACCGGGTCCAGCAATCGCTTTCGCCAGCGCGACGAGGACAGCAGCAGGCCCGCCAGGCTCAGCACCACCACCGCCACGATCAGGATCTCGATGATCCCGATCGAGGGCAGGCTCAAGGAACTGGAGGTGCCGACCAAGGCCAGGGCCACGATCAGAGTGAGGAAGTGGGTCACCGCCCCCATGGCCATCATCAAGCCGATGGCGGCCACCGCTGCCGGGCTCTCCAGGCCCTCCCTCTCCAGGTAGCGGGCGTTCAGGCCCATGCCCCCGACCCCCTTGGGAGTGATCCGGTTGAGGAACGAGCCCGCCAATTGGATGAGAGTGGTTCGCACATAGGGAAGCCTGGTGGCCGTGGCCCCAATCATGGCCAAGGCGGCGGCGGGGAACACGGCCGCCGCGGCGACGAGGGCCATCGCCATCCAGATGGGGTCCACCGAGCCCATGCTGCCGAAGGCCTGTCGTACCTGGTCCCACTGGGGCAGGAGTAGGTAGATGGCCAGGCCCGCTCCCGCGAGCCACAGTAGGGCCTGCCGGTCAATCCGGGTCAGGGACTTGACCTCCGGCTCCTCCCCGGAGATGTCGGTGATGGCCTGCCGCATGGTCTTCAGGTTCTCGTCGGCGCCATCGAGCGCGTCTCTGCTGGCGGTGGAGAGAGCGATGCCCTGGAGCAGCGGCACCGCCGCTGCCAAATCCTCACTGTCCAGCACCTCCGCCGCCGCTTGGACCGAGCGCTCCGGGCCCACGAGCGCTGCTAAAGAGGCCAGCAACTCGGCCCGGTCCCGTGCCATTCGCTCCGGGCCGGCGTCCCACTGGGCGAAGCCGAAGTCAATGAGCCAGGGCTCCTTCTCCTCGTCCACCATGATGTTGGTGGCCCGCAGGTCCCCGTGCGATATGTGCTCCGCGTGTAGCATCTGCACCTGCTCCCAGATCTTCCGGAGCAGGTCGTCGCTCAACTCCTCCACGGGAAGGTGGTGCAGATCGGTGGCCTTGATCATCTCTTTGGCCATAAGGGCGGTACCGTCCGGGAGCTCGGTGGCCATCAACAATCGCGGCGTTCGTATACCCGCCCTTTCCGCCAACAGAGAGACGAAGGCCTCGTGCTCCACCTGTCTTTTTGGGGTGATGAACGGTTCCTCATCGTCCGCTTCTTTGAAGACGAAGTAGCGCCAGAGCTTGAAGAGGAGATCGGCGTCTCGCTGATCTCTGCCGACGCTCTTCACGAACACCTTTTCGTCGTCGGGGAGCATGGCCACGAAGGGATAGGAGCCGCGGGCATCGGTATTCATCACCGCCAGGCTGGAGGCCGCCAACCCGGCATCCTGCAGGGCATGCAACACCGCCGAGGGCCGGGGCTTGCCCCCGGGGGACCCGAAGGCCAGGTTGACGGCGCTCCCCACCATGTACCCCAACAACAGCCCGCCCAAGACGTCCAGGGGCAAGTGGGCCCCCACGTACATACGAGCCAGGCAAACCACCCACACCACCCCCCAGACCACCCGCCTGGGCCACTTCTCCAGGTAAGGCGAGAGTATGGTGGCCAGAGCGGTGGCCACGGCCACGTGTCCGGAGGGGAAGCCCAGACCGGCCGCCTGCGCTCCCCGGATCAGGTACTGCTCCAGGAGCTCGTTGGGCCGAGTGCGGGCGCTGAGCATCTTGCCCAGCTTGGCCAGGCCGTAAGCGGCACCGCCCCCGATGGCCAGCTCGAGGGCGAGCCGGAAACGGCGGGCGGTCAGGGCCACCAGCACGATCACCGGTATGGCCGCCGCCGACCCGGCCTGCATCACCAGCCACACCGGCTTCTGCAGGAGGTCGGGGAAGTCGTTGATCAGTCGGAAGATGTCTTTCTCGAGGGTGCCCACGTAGGACTGGCGGGCGAACAAGGCGGCTAGAAGGAACAGCAGGGCAGAAACGATGACCCGAAAGAGGTCGCTGGGATGGCGGACTAAGGCGGTGTCTACCTGGCGGCGAAACATGGGTAGGCTCCTGGGGATAGGTTGGCAGAACCATTCGCCATCCGGTCGGAAATCCGGGATGGCTTGCTGTCGCTCATGACCGGTGGCAAGGCGAACACGAGGTTCGCCCCTACGGAACGATGGCCATGGCCTTGAACATGCCGCACAGCGGCATAGCGAGTCAGGGCAGCAATCGGTGCTTTCTCGCGATCAGACCCGAACGGAGCCGGCGCTGAGCCAGGGCCACGGCCCGGCCCAAGGCGGCTCCGCCGACAACGTCGGTCAGGAAGTGCGCCCCCACGTACACCCGGGCCAGGG
>JBBQIE010000332.1:0-3859 GCA_038324625.1 Anaerolineae bacterium
CACATTGACGCCGTCAACAACGCCGAGGATATCCTCGCCGTCGAGGGAGTGGACGCCTGCTTCATCGGCCCCAATGACCTGGCCGGATCCATGGGCATCACCCCCAACCTGGGTGCCCCCGATCCCCGGCACGAAGAGGCCATCCAGCGCGTGCTCCGGGCAGCCAAGAAGGTGGGCACCCCGGCCGGTATCCACGTCCCCACCGCCGAGCACGTCAGCAAGCGCATCGCCCAGGGATTCCAGTTCATCGCCCTCACCAACGACGCCGGGTTCATGCGCGCCGGCGCCACCCAGGCCATGAAGGCCATCGAGGGCTGGAGCCCGAGCTAGGCGACCCACCGAGACCCGATTCCGGCGCCGCGCCCGATCTCGTGGTCCGAGCGCGGCGCGCCATCTCCATCCTTCCCGGAGGTCGGTCCATGCCATCCACCCCCCGCGAGGACATGCGCCGTCTCCTGGCCGGAGACCCGGTCCGAGTCGGCCTGCGCGAGCTGTCCATCTGGCCCGAGGCCCTTCAGGCCTGGATCAAGGCCGGCTACCCGACCAAGGAAACCTCCGATGGCGAGCGGGAACCAGTGGATCCATTCGACCACTTCCACTACGACATGGTGAACGTCGGCGGGTGGTTCGATTCCCTCCCCCATCGGAGCTTCAGCGAGGTGGTGGAAGAGTCCGAAGAGTGGATCGTGCGGCGCAACGGGGCCGGCGCCGCCCTCAAGTACTGGAAGCACAAGTTCGGCACTCCCGAGCACATTGACTTCCGCATGACCGATCGGGATACCTGGGAGCGGGAGTATCGTCCCCATTTGCTGGAGGTGGACCGGGAGCGGGTGGACGTGCAGGGGGCCAAAGAGGCCCTGGAGCGTCGCCGCGAGCAAGGGATCTGGACCATGTACGGCCACCTGTTCGTCTGGGAGAACATGCGCCAGAGCATGGGGGACGTGTGCCTGTACCAGAGCCTGGCCCTCGACCCCGGCTGGATCCACGACTACAACCGGGTACACACCGACTTCTTCAAGGCCCACTACCGGCTGCTCTTCGAGGAGGCCGGACTGCCGGACAGCGTCTGCGTGTACGAGGACCTCGGCTACAAGCACCGGCTGTTCTGCTCGCCGGCCATGCTGGCCGACCTGATCTTCCCCTACTACGCCGAGTTGGTGGAGTTCTTCCACGGCTACGGCCTGCCGGTGGAGCTGCACTCCTGCGGGGACGTCACCGAGGCCCTGCCCCTGGTGGTGGAGGCCGGCTTCGACATGCTCAACCCCATGGAAGCCAAGGCCGGTTGCGACATCTTCGCCTTCGCCGAGCAATACGGCGACCGCCTCGCCTTCGCCGGCGGCCTGGACGTCCGCATCCTCGAATCCGGCGACCGCGACCTGATCAAGCGCGAGGTGGCCGGCCTCATCGAGGGCATGAAGGCCAGGGGAGCCCGCTACCTCTTCGGCTCCGACCACTCCCTCACCCCCCTCATCGCCTACGACGACTACCTCTACGCCCTCGACATCTATCGCGAGCACATGCTGTACTGAGCGGTGCCTCCGATCCCGACCGCCTGAACACCCGGGCGGAGCACTGGGCAAGACAGAAAGAGGGGCCGCCCTAATACGGAGCGGCCCCATCATTACGCCGGCCTTTCGCGTTTTCGTCCCTTTCTTGTCATGGTTCGTGTGAGGATGGAATGGGTTGGGGTGGCCCTGGGGTGAGCGCCGGCTGGCGACGGGGGTGAGGGCGGGCGACTAAAGGCGCCCGCGGACACTGCCGTGCCTATTGCTGAGGGCCTTCGGCCAAGAAAACCGTGTAGCCTCTAACCTGGCCGAAGGCCTTCAGCGGCGGCCTTCAGACCGCCGCCCTCCCGTCGCCTGACATCACTCGAACCAGGACATTTTCGTGGCCTTCGCGATCCAAAGGCCTTCGTGATCCAAGCCCCCTCAATCAAAGACCAACACCACCTTCCGGGCCTCGTCCGGGTTCTCCTCGATCAGCCGGAACCCCTCCTCCACCCTCTCGAAGGGCAGGAAGTGGGAAACCAGGGGCCGAGGGTCCACCTTTCCACTCTCCACCAGACCGATCACCCGGGGGAACTGCTCCCGGCTATTCCGCGAAGCCAGTATATCGAGCTCCTTCCGCACCAAGAGGGGAATGGGGAAAGGCACCTCCTGGGGGGTGATGCCCACGATCACCACCCGACCGGCGGAGGAGACGTAGTCCAGGGCGGCGCGAGTGGTGCGGGGGCTGCCCACCGCCTCGATCACCACCGAGGCCCCGTCGCCCCCGGTCCAATCCAGCACCGCCTGGGCCAGGTCCTGCTCCGCGGGATTCACCGTGAGGTCCGCTCCCAGTCCGGCGGCCACCGCCAGCTTGGCCGGGAGCAGATCGGCGCTGGCCACCGCCGCCCCCTGCTGCTTGGCCATGACCAGGGCCGCCAGGCCGATGGTCCCGGCGCCGATGACCAGCACCCGGTCCTCCGCCGACACCCTCCCCCGCGAGACCGACTGGGCCCCGATGCACAGGGGCTCCACCATCGCCGCCAACTCGAACAGGATGTCGGGAGAGATGGGGTGCAGCCGCTCCGCCTCCACGGCCAGGTACTCCACGAAGCCGCCATTGGTGTGGACCCCCATCACCTGGAGGCTGGTGCAGCAGTTGTACCTTCCGCTTCGGCAGGAGAAGCAATGGCCGCAGCGGATCATGGGGTCCAGGACCACGTGGTCACCCACCCGAAGGGAGCCGGCGTCCGGCCCCAACGCCGCCACCTCGCCCGCCACCTCGTGGCCGGGGATGCCGGGGTACACTTGGAAGGCGGAGGTGCCGTGGAAGGCGTGTACGTCCGACCCGCAGATCCCCACCGCCCGTACCCGCACCAGCGCTTGTCCCGGGGCCGGCTCCGGCCTCGGCAATTCCACCCACTCCAGGGTTCTCGGGCTCTGAAGCATCGCCGCTTTCATGAATCTCTCCTGAATCAGGGGATGGGAAGCACTTGCACCCGCGGCCGCAAGCGGAGGATGTCCTCGCACCGGCAGTCGGCGGTGCCCAGGGTGAGGAGCACGGCGCTGGCGGCGGCGGTGGCCCAGCGGAGAGCCTCGGGGAGGGGTTCGCCATCGAGAAGGGCCTTGATCAGCCCGGCTCCGAAGGCGTCCCCGGCCCCGGCGGTGTTGACCACCTCCACACCCATGGGCGGCACGTGCCAGGCCTGATCGCCGTTGACGCACACGCTCCCCTGGTGGCCCATGGTGACCACCACGATCTCGATGCCGTAGCGGGCCCGGAGTTCGCGAGCCGCCGCCACCACTTCCGGGAGGTCGTGCAGCTCCCGCCCGATGGCCGCCCCCAACTCCACCTCATTGGGCTTGATGATCGAGGGGCGAGCCGGCAGGGCGTCAATCAGGGTCTGGCCGCTGGCGTCGAGCAGGGAGCGGACCCCGGCGGCGTGGGACGCCCTCAACATGCGAAGGTACAGGTCCGGGGCCACCCCCGAGGGCAGACTCCCCCCCACGATGAGCCACTGGCGACCCGGGAGGAGCGATTGCACCTGCTTCAGCAGCCGCTCCCCGTCCTCGGGCCTCGGCCGGAGCGAGGGGACGGTGACGGTGCCCTGGAGCCCGGTGCCCTCCTTGATGAGCACCAGGTTCACCCTCGTGCGTCCGGGGGCCCGCAGGAAGCAGCAGTTGACCCCTGCCCGGCGCAACATCCGCACCATGCGCCGGCCCGTCTTCCCCCCGGCCAGGCCGGTGGCCACCGAGGGAACCCCCAGCTCCGCCAGCACTAGGGAAGCGTCGGCAGGCTTCCCGGCCATGGCCAAGGTGCTGCCCGAAGCCACCACCGTCTTGCCGAAGGAGAAGTCGGGAACCAGAATGCAGCG
>JBBQIE010000333.1:0-3836 GCA_038324625.1 Anaerolineae bacterium
TTCGAGGAGTTGTCGCTGCGGGGGGTGGTGCCGGCTCTGGTCGGCCTTGCCGATGAGCAGTAGTCGGAAGCTTCGCTCTGCAGGCCCACAAGGTCTCGAAGACCTTCTGGGTCTGGGGTGCCCGCCCATTACTACATCGTCCGGGAGAGAGACCGCTGTGCTGTGGCAGCGGCCGAGCAACCTGCGCTTGATCACCCCTTACTTCCTTGTGCGGTGCCCACAACGATGGCTGTTGCCGGGATGCCCTCAGCCACGATGTTTCTGTAGAGAATCGAGCCTCGCTCCCCCCTCTGCTTCCATCGTTCCCGGCCGATGACCCGAGGGCTGATGAGCACATCGAACTCCAGAGAGATGCCGGCCGCGAGGGTGCTGATGTCGTGGTGAAAGCGCCAATCCTCGCTGTCCACCACCACCAGGATGTCTATGTCGGACCCTGGATGGCTGTCGCCACGAGCCTTAGAGCCGAACAGCACCGTCTCCAGAATGCGTCCCGGGTGCCGCTGGTGCAACTGCTGCAGAAAGCTAGCCGCGGCTTCGCTGTCATTTCGGGCCAGCACGGAGCCCGCCGCCTGGATCAAAGCCCACCTCGCGCATCGCCTCGCAGCCGCTCCTTGAGCCGGGTGTTGCGCTGGGAGATGCGGTCGTTGCGGACGGCCATGCCGATGGCTTGCTTGCTCCCCACCAGCACCACCACGTCCCGTGCTCGGGTCACGGCGGTGTAGAGCAGGTTCCGCTGCAACATGATGTAGTGCTGGGCCAGCAGCGGTATCACCACCACCGGGAACTCCGACCCCTGGGACTTGTGGATGCTGATGGCGTAGGCGTGGACCAGGTCGTCCAGCTGGCTGTACTCGTAGGCCGCCGGCCCGCCGTCGAAGTCCACGGTGATGAGGCCCTCCTCCAGGTCCACCCCGGTCACCCGACCCAGGTCCCCGTTGAAGACCTGGCGGTCGTAGTCGTTGCGGATCTGCATCACCCGGTCGCCCGCCCGGAAGCTGCGGTAGCCGTGCCGGCGCTCCGGCTTCCGGGGGGAGGGAGGGTTGAGGGCCTCCTGCAAGCGCTGGTTGAGGGCGGCCACCCCCACCGAGCCCCGGTGCATGGGGGAGAGCACCTGGATGTCTGAGCCCGGGTCGCAGCCGAACTTGCGGGGGATGCGATGGGCCACCAGGTCCACCACCCAGTCCGCCGCCCCGTCGGCGTCGTCCTCCGGAAAGAGAAAGAAATCGCGCGAGTCCCGCTGGAAGACGGGCATTTTCCCTTGGTTGATGCGGTGGGCGTTCTCGATGATGAAGCTGTCCTCGGCCTGGCGGAAGATGGTGTCCAGCCGAGTGGTGGGCACCGTCTCGGAGGCGATGATATCCCGCAGGACGTTGCCGGCGCCCACCGACGGCAGTTGGTCCACATCCCCCACCAGGAGCAGGTGGCTCCCGGGGGCGATGGCGCTCAGGAGGTTGTTCATGAGCAGGAGGTCCACCATCGAGGTCTCGTCCACGATGACCAGGTCCGTATCCAGGGGATTGTCCCGATCCCGGGAGAAGCGATAGCCGGCGGCGGGCTTGAACTCCAGCAGCCGGTGGATGGTCTTGGCCTCGACCCCGGTGGTCTCGGTGATGCGCTTGGCGGCCCGCCCGGTGGGGGCGCACAGTAGGAAGGAGCACCCCTTGGCCTGGAGCAACTGCACCAGGCCCCCGATGATGGTGCTCTTGCCGGTGCCGGGCCCGCCGGTGAGGACGCTCACCCTCTCGCTGAGGGCCATGCGGATGGCGGCCCGCTGCTGCGTCGTGAGCTTGCCGCCCCGGCTGCCCACAGAGCCCCGCCGGTCCAGCCAATCGAAGGCGGTGTCCCAGTCCACCACCCGGAAGACGCCGAGGCGGTCGCGCTCCGTGGTGAGGAGGCGCCGGATACGGTTGGCTACCCCCTGCTCGGCGTGGAAGAAGGGAGGCAGGTAGACGGCCTCGTCCTCGGCGATGGCCTCGCCTTCCTCGATCAGGGTCGCCAGAGCCTCGACACAGGCGGCGGGGGACACCTCCAGCAGCTCCGCGGCCTCCGCCCCCAGTTGCTCGCGGGTAGCGTAGCAGTGGCCCTGGTCGCTGAGGGCACTGAGAGCGTACAGGAGTCCGGCCTGGATGCGGCGGGGGGAATCCAGGGGCATCCCCATCTTGAGGGCGATCTTGTCCGCCGTCTTGAAGCCGATGCCGTAGACGTCTCGGGCCAGGCGGTAGGGGTTCTCCCGGACCACGGCGATGGCCTCGTCCCCGTACTGCTTGTAGATCTTCACCGCCAAGCCGGTGCTGACGTCGTGGCCCTGGAGGAAGAGCATGATCTCCTTGACCTGCTTCTGCTCCTCCCAGGCCCGCACGATCATGCCGGTACGCTTCTCCCCGATGCCGGGCACCTCCCGGAGCCGGTCGGGGGCGCTCTCGATGACCTCCATGGCCTCCAGGCCGAAGGCGTCCACCACCCGCCCGGCGGTGATGGGACCCACCCCCTTAATGAGGCCGCTGCCCAGGTATTTCCGCAGACCTTCCACCGTGGCCGGCAACTGGACGGTGAAGGTCCGGGCCTCGAACTGGCGGCCATACTGGGGGTGAGAGGTCCAGCGCCCGGCCACCCGGACCGACTCCCCCACGTTGGCCCCGGCCAAAGACCCCACCACCGTCACCTCGTAAGCCTTGCCCTTGGGCACCAGCTTGGCCACGGTGTAGCCGGTCTCCTCGCTCTGGAAAGTCAGTCGCTCGACGGTGCCCTCGAGGTAGTCCAGGGGCACCGGGGGGGACTGAGGTGGGGCCGAGAAAGCCATGGGCAGCGTACCTTCAAGTGTTTGCTACAACTATTCTACACCTTGTGGGCGTCGGGATCACGAAAAGCGTTCGCGATCCGGGTCGGCCCACGGTGATTCTTGAACCTCGGCCCCTTTCCCTCTATCATAGCCGGCAGCTTGGCCATGCCATGACCGCAGAAGGGGGCACTTCCATGTCCGCAAGAGTCACCAGGTATCTGGCGCTATTCGCCGGTGTGTCTCTGATCGTGGCCGGGGTCACCATTCCCCTGTGGATGGCCACCCCGGGGATCGGCGATGTCCAGGCGGCCCAGATCCTCTCGGACAATCAGGTGGCCAACTGGATCCATGCCCTTACCGTGCTCCTGAGCTGCGTGCTCATCGCCCCGGTTATCGTGATGCTGTGCGTGCGCCTCTATCGCCCACGACCGGCCCTTGCCCTTTTCGGCGGCACCACTTTCCTCCTGGGGCTGGTGCTGGAGGCGGTGGGCACCATGTCCTCCCTGGCCCGTCACGGGGGCGCCATGGTGGGCGCCGCCGAGGGTAACCTGGTCTGGTTGACCCTGTACCGGAGCTTGACCACCCTCTACCTGGCGGTGGACTTCTCGGGGGTGGCGCTCATCTACGTCGCCGGCCTCCTCCTCGCCGTGGCCCTATGGCGACTGCACCGGCTTGCATCCTACCTGCTGGGCCTCAGCATCATACTGCTGGTGGTGGCCGGACTCGTGCCGGCCTTCTTCAGTCTGACGGTCCTGGCCGGTTCCATCACCGTGTATGGCCTGGCCTACGGCTCCCTGGGCTACGCTGCCGTGGATGCCCCCCGGACGGCGCGCCCGGCCCCGGCCGCTGAGGACGCCCCCGCGCCTCGCCCCATCGCCACCCGCACCAGCAAGCGGCGTCGCCGTCGCTGAAGCCCACCGCCCGTGACATTGCCGGCACGATACCCGTAGGGGCGAACCTCGTGTCATTTGTTCCAACTAATCCAGCTTTCTGACGGTCCCCTGACCTCTGGCGGTGCGGAGAACCTCTCCCCCGGCCCCTCCCCGACGCGGGGAGG
>JBBQIE010000334.1:0-3830 GCA_038324625.1 Anaerolineae bacterium
GTCAAGGGAGGGCGGTGCGAGGCCTGCCAGGGCGAGGGCCTGATCAAGATCGAGATGCAGTTCCTCCCCGACGTCTACGTCACTTGCGAGACCTGTGAGGGGCAGCGGTACAATCGGGACGCCCTGGAGATCAAGTATCGCGGGCGGAGCATCGCCGACGTCTTGGCCATGACCGTGGATGAGGCCACCGACTTCTTCGCCAATGTCCCCAGGATCCGTAACCGGCTCAAGGTCCTCGCCGACGTCGGCCTCGGATACGTGAAGCTCGGCCAGGCGGCCACCACCCTCTCCGGGGGCGAGGCCCAGCGGGTGAAGCTGGCCAAGGAGGTGTCTCGCCGAGACACCGGTCGCAGCCTCTACATCCTGGATGAGCCCACCACCGGCCTGCACTTCTCCGATGTGGCCAAGCTACTCCAGGTGCTGTGGCGACTGGTGGATCAGGGCAACACCGTGGTGGTCATCGAGCACAACCTGGACGTCATCCGCTCCGCGGACTGGATCATTGACCTCGGTCCCGGCGGCGGCGACGAGGGAGGCTATTTGGTGGCCGAGGGCACTCCCGAAGAGGTCGCCGCCACGCCGGGGTCATACACCGGCGCCTACCTGCGGGAGAAGCTGGCCCTCGCCGATGAACGCAATGGAGTTCCCCATGCCTGAAGCCTACGACGCCATCATCGTCGGTGCCGGTCCCGCCGGCATCTTCGCCGCTCTCGCCCTCAGTGAAAAGCCGGGCCGCCGGCTCCTCCTGCTCGAGGCCGGCCTGGATCTGGAGCATCGCTCCTGCCCTTCCCGCGAGCGGGGCCTCTCCTGCGTGCAGTGCAACCCTTGCCGGCTGACTTCAGGCTGGGGAGGATCCGGGGCCTTCAGCGACGGCAAGCTCACCCTGTCGCCGGAGGTCGGCGGGCACTTGGCCGAGTCCCTGGGCCGCGAACCAGTCGAGGCGCTGATACACGAAGTGGACGACACCTTCCAGCGGTTCGGCGAAACCGGGCCCGTCTATGGTGAGCTGTCGGACGAGATCGAGGCCTGGCAGAAGCGCTCCGCCCTCGCCGGCCTGCGGCTGGTCACCTCGCCGGTCCGCCACATCGGCACCGAGCGCACCGGGGAGATACTGGCCGGCATGAGATCCACCCTATCCGAGCGTGGGGTCGAGATCCGCACCGCTTGTCCGGTGGCCGCTCTCCTCACCGATGACGACCGCGTCAGCGGGGTGTCGCTGGCCGACGGGTCCGACCTGACGGCACCGGTGGTCCTGGTGGCACCCGGACGGGGCGGCGCCGATTGGCTGCGCCGCGAGGCGGAGCGCATCGGCCTGAGCCTGGCCCACAATCCCGTGGATCTCGGAGTCCGGGTGGAGCTGCCGGCGGCGGTGATGGAGCCCCTCACCAGCGTCCTCTACGAGCCCAAGTTCCTCTACTACTCCAGCCGCTTCGACGACAAGGTTCGGACCTTCTGCGTCTGTCCCTACGGCGAGGTGGTGAGCGAGCGGGCCGCCGAGGTGACCACCGTCAATGGTCACAGCTACGCCGCCCGGCCCACCCCCAACACCAACTTCGCCATTTTGGTCAGCAAGTCCTTCACCGAGCCCTTCGACGACCCCATCGCCTACGGTCAGTCAGTGGCCCGGCTGGCCAACCTCCTGGGTAACGGGGTGCTGGTGCAGCGCCTCGGAGACCTGGAGATGGGGCGACGCTCCACTCAGGAGCGACTGAGCCGGGGCATCGTCACCCCCACCCTCAAGGAGGCCACCCCCGGGGATCTGGGACTGGTCTTCCCCTACCGGCACCTGGTGAACATCCTGGAGTTCCTGCACGCCCTGGACGAGGTGGCGCCCGGGGTCTGTTCCCGCCACACCCTCCTCTACGGCGTCGAGGCCAAGTTCTACTCCTCCCGCTTGCAGCTGGACGAGAATCTGGAGACCCAAGTACACAACCTCTTCGCCGCCGGAGACGGGGCGGGCATCACCCGCGGCTTGGTCCAGGCGGCCGCCTCCGGGCTGGTCGCCGCCGCCGAGATGGACCGGAGGTTGGGCTAGTGGCAAGAGACTCCCGCCCCACCTTCTTCATATGGACCGTCGGCTGCCAGATGAACGTCGGCGACTCCCGCCGACTGGCGGAGTCCCTAGAAGCACGGGGCTACCGAGCCTCAGACCGACTGGACTCCGCCGACCTGCTGGTGTTGAACACCTGCGTGGTGCGCCAGAGCGCCGAGGAACGGGTGCTGGGCCGGCTGTCCTCCCTCAAGAGCTTCAAGGAGCGCCGACCGGAGGCCCTGCTGGCGGTCATGGGCTGCCTGGTCGGCATCGAGCCCGAGGCGTCGGACCTGGCCACCCGCTTCCCCTACGTTGACCACTGGCTGCCGCCCTCCGCCTACGAGGCCTTATTGGCGCGGCTGCCCGAACTGCCGATGTCGAGCGAAGCCGCCGTCGGACCCTCACCGGTCTCCCGCTACGTCACCATCATGCGCGGCTGCAACAACTTCTGCTCCTACTGCATTGTCCCCTACCGCCGAGGCCTGGAGCACAGCCGCCCGCCCGAGGAGGTACTGGAGGAGTGCGCCGAACTCGCCGCCCTCGGGGCTCGGGAGATCACGCTCCTGGGTCAGAACGTGGACTCCTACGGTCAAGACCTTCCCGGCCGGCCCACGCTCGCGGAGCTGTTGCACCGGGTCCACGAGATTCCGGGTCTTCTACGCTTGCGCTTCCTCACCAATCACCCCAAAGACATGAGCCCGGACCTCATCGAGGCCGTAGCTTCGCTGCCCAGAGTTTGCGAGCACATAGAGCTGCCCCTGCAGTCGGGCAGCGACGAGATCCTGCGGCGCATGAACCGCCACTACACCGCGGAGCAGTACCTCCGACTGGTCGAGCGCGTCCGGCGATCGATCCCCGGGGTCGCCTTGGCCACCGATATCATCGTGGGCTTCCCTGGCGAGACGCGGGCCCAGTTCGAGGAGACCTACGCCGTGCTGGAAACGGTGGGGTTCTCGGCCATCCACGTGGCCTGCTACTCACCCAGACAGGGCACCGCCGCCGCCCGACTCCCCGACGACGTGCCCGCTGAGGAGAAGGAGGCTCGGCGGGCAATGGTGGAGGAGTTGCTGGAGCGCCAGTCCGCCGAGGCCAACGCCGCTCTCTTGGGCCAGTCGCTAGAGGTCCTGTTCGAGGAAGAGGTGCGAGGCAAATGGCGGGGCCGCACCCGCGGGAATGCCTTGGTCTTCTGCGCCGCCGAGGGTCCTCTGGCGGGCCGTCTGATAGACGTGCGCATCACCTGGGCCGGGCCCTGGTCCATGCAGGGCGAGCCGGCAAGATAGCCTGGCCGGCTCGCTCTTCGACGACTATCCGGTCTTGCTCACCACGTTCAGTCCCGCCAGCAGGATGTACGGCAGGCTCATCCCCCCGTACACCCACTGCGACTCGGCGCTCACGGCCTCGATCCGCTTCAGGTCCTGGTAGATGTTCCCGGCGATGGAGATGTCCTTCACCCGCCCCACGATCTCACCGTTCTCCACCTTGAAGGCCAAGGCCAGGTTATTGGAGAAGGCGCCGCTGATCACGTTCCCCTGACCGAGTCCCAGCGGGCTCTCCACCAGAAGGCCCTCACTCATCCCCGCCAGCATCTCCTCCAGGGGCGTGTTGCCCGGGGAGATCACCAAGTTCGAGAAGCTCGGAGCCGGCGGGGAGAACAGGCCCCGCTCACCGTTTCCCGTCGCCGCCGCGCCCACTTGCGCCGCCGTCTTGAGATCGTAGAGGAAGCCGCGAAGGGTCCCGTCCTCGATCAGCGGAGTCCGCCGATGGGCCACCCCCTCATCGTCGTGAGAGCCGCTGCCCG
>JBBQIE010000335.1:0-3821 GCA_038324625.1 Anaerolineae bacterium
GCCTGCGCGGACACGGATACCGGCGTGAGTGTGCGTCGGCGTAGGCCGACGCCCGGCGCGAAGGCGCCCTCCAGCCCCGACCTCGGTCGAGGGGCTTCCCCACCGACGATTACCGGCCTATTTCGACAACCTTCATCAGCCCGCCGCTGAGGGCCTTCGGCCAAGAAAGCCGTATGGCCCCATCCCCTGGCCGAAGGCCCTCAGCGGGCGCCTTTAGTCGCCCGCCCTCTCCCGCGTCGCCTGCCGGCACTCACCCCAGGGCCTCCCCAACCCATTCCATCCTCACACGAACCAGGACAGAATCGCTCCGATTGGCCCAAAGTCCTCCCAGTGCCTACAATTATGGTTTTGGGATAGTCACCCTTCGCGGAGAGGGACTATCCGTGACCGGTCGCGCCGGGGTCGCCACCGACCTCGGCGCCTTGGTGGAGGATTACGGCATGGAAATCGGCGTTCTCGGTCTGCCCCTGAGCGGGAAGACCACCTTATTCAGCCTATTGACCGGGGTGGCGGTGCCCGCCGGCAGCCACCGCACCGAGGCGGCCCGAGGGGTGGCCGACATACGCGACCCCCGGGTGGGGGAGCTGTCCACCATCTTCCACCCCAAGAAGACTACTTACGCTGCCGTGACTTTCGTGGACCTGCCCAGCTACGATCTGGCCTCGGGGCGGAAGGAGAAGAACCGGGTCCTCCAGTTCATCCAGAACTCGGACGCCCTGCTCCTGGTGGTCCGCGCCTTCGACGATGAGGCCGTGCCTTGGCCCGCCGGCCACGAGACCCCGGCCCGGCAACTGGAGGCCCTGCGGGCGGAGCTGCTCCTGCGGGATATGGAGGTCCTGGAGGCGAGGATGACCAACCTCCAGGAGGGGGGCCGCCGGCGTAAGCTCACCGTGGACGAGGAAGCGGAAAGGGTAGCCCTCGAGCTCATTGGGCCGGTCCTGGAAGAGGAGCGGCCGGTATCCTCGGCGGGTCTGACCCCGGAGCAGCGGCGCGCCGTGGGCTCCTGCGGGTTCTTCACCGCCAAGCCCATCATGGTAGCGGTGAATGTGGACGACGAGCAGCTGGTGGCCGGCGCCTACCCCGAGATGGACGAGGTGGCCGCCATCTGCCGGGCTAACGGCATGGCCCTCCTCACCCTCTCCGGCAAGATCGAGAGCGAGATCGCCGCCCTGCCCGAGGAGGACGCCCGCGAGTTCATGGCCGACCTGGGCCTGGCGGAGCGGGGGATAGACCGGCTGGCGCGGCTGGCCTACCAGCACATCGGCCTCATCTCCTTCCTCACCGTGGGCGAGGACGAGGTGCGAGCCTGGACCATCGGCCGCAACACCACCGCCCGCGGGGCAGCCGGGAAGATCCACACCGACCTGGAGAAGCACTTCATCCGGGCCGAGGTGGTTCCCTACGACATCTTCATGCAGTACCGGGCCCTGCTGGAGGCCCGGTCCCGAGGCCAGATCCGCTCCGTGGGTCGGGAGGAGATCATCCAGGACGGCGACATCGTCAACATCCTAGCCAACGCCTGAGCGAGGGACCAGAGGGCATACGGTTCCGAAACAACCAGGTCATCGCTGAGCGATAGGCGCGGGAGCGGCGGGCCAGAGGCAGCCATCGCCGGGTGCAGTAGGGGTGGTTACGAGAGCGCCAGCCGTCCCTCGGCCCGCATCCGGGCCCCATACATGGCCAGCCCGCTCCTCTCCTCGGGGCTGAGCGTCGCCCGTTCCGCCAGGGCCCGGGCCACCCGCCGGAAGCGGGGCAGGTCCCGCAGGCCCATCAGGGCCACATTCACCCCCGGGGTGCCCAGGACGTAGCGGTAGAAGTCCTCCGGTGCCGGAATGCCACTCTCATTGAACAGCTTGTCGGCGCGGGTAGTCTGCATTAGCACCACCCCGGTCCCTTGTCGCATGGCCTCGGGGAACACCAGCATCTCCGGCTCGGGCATGGCGCAGTTGTACCAGCAGAGCACGGTGTCGAAGAGGCCGGTGGCCAGGTCCCGGCCCACCTCGTCCCAGTCGTGACCGGTGACGCCGATGAAGCGCACCAGGCCCTGCTCGCGGGCCTTGGTCGCCGCCTCCAAGGCGCCGCCGGGGGCCAGGACCTGCTCCCGGTCGGCGGGGGTGTTGACGTAGTGGAGTTGCCAGATGTCGAGGTGGTCCACATCCAGGGAGCGGAGGGAGGTCTCCAGCTCCTCGCGGGCCCCGGCGGCGTCGCGTCGCAGGGTCTTGGTGGCAAGGATGAGTTCGTGGCGACGGCCCTTGATGGCCTGGCCGATGGTCTTCTCGTCCTCGCCGTCCCGGTAGGAGTGGGCGGTGTCCACGTAGTTGACCCCGCAGTCCAGGGCGGCCTGGTAGCCGTCCGCCGAGTCGCAGTAGGCGCCGCCGATGCCCAGGCGGGTCACCATCAGCCCGGTGCGTCCCAGGGTGGTCGTCGGTAGATCGAAAGTCATGGCAGCCTCACCTGGTCGAGTTCTTCGAGGGTAAGCAGATCACGCTCATACTCCTCCACGCCGTAGTGGGCCTCGATTCCGCGGCTGCCCAGCAACTGCTGGAAATCCCAGGCGTTCATCCCCGTCATTTGGCGAGCTGTGCCAAACGAAAGCCTGCCTTCTTGGTACAAGTACACCGCCAACTCGCGGCGCAACTCCTCCGGAGTCATCCGGGTGGCGCGCAGTACCTCCCGCGGGATCTCAATGAGCACTTTCTCCACCATCGTCCTCACCACCTATCTTGCCCTGATTCGCATATGCTGAGCCTGACGATACGAGGAAGCCGGCGGCGATGTCAACCGAGCGGCGGCGCCGAGGGCGCGGGGTCGGAGTGCTCCCGAGCCAGGGGCAGGGCGGTGGCCTGTCCTCGGGCCAGGAGCCGGCCCTCCCCATTGGTGACGCTCAGCTCGCAGACCATGGACCGCCGCCCGTCGTGGATGACCCGCGACTCGGCCACGATCTCCTCCCCCAGCCGGGCGGGCCGGAAGATGTTCAGGCTCCACTGGACCCCCACGGCGTCCTGGGAGGCATTGACGGAGACGGCGAAGGCGGCATCGGCCACGGTGAAGATCAGGCCCCCGTGGGCGATGCCGTGGGCGTTGAGGAAGCGCTCCTCCACCGTGACCGATACCCTGGCGTAACCCTCCCGCCCCTCCAGGAGACGCATCCCGCACCCCTGGACCAGGCGGTCATCCTGCCACAACTCCTCGACTCGACTCACCCTGCCTCCCTCGGCTCTCTCCCTGCTCGGCCGCGTTCTAGTCTAGTGCAACGGCGGCCTCAGGGAAATCCTTCCCGAGGCGGTGCGGCGCTCTACCTGGAAGTGACCAAGCCCTATCCCACCGCCCCGCGGCAGCAGTTGCTCAACCACGGCTGGGTGATCGGAGGACTGCAAACCATCAGTTGGGAGACTCAAGTGGAGTTGGACGTGCTGCTCGACGGCTACCTTCAGCCGGCGCCGGGGCAGGGAGGCTAGAGATGAAGACTCGGAATCGTAAAAGCCAGGCGACTCCCATGGGAATGAAGGAACTGGCGCGGGAGGTGGGGGACTTCCACCGGCGGACCTTCCCGGAGGCCCGCCATCCCCTACCCCATCCCTTCGCCGCCAGGATCGTGCGCGGCCTGTGGCTGGGCATTGCCCTGGGCCTGCTGATCGGCTTGGCCTTCGGCATCTTGCTGCACCAAGGCACCATCCCCGGCTGGGAGAGGCTCTACTCCTTGGGCGCCTTCACCTTCTACGTGCTGTGGGCCATGCTGGGAGTGGCAGCCGGCATCATTATCGGCGGGGTGGGAGGGATGATAGTGGGCAGTGGTTAGTGCGGGAGAGCGACCACACAGG
>JBBQIE010000336.1:0-3817 GCA_038324625.1 Anaerolineae bacterium
GTAAGGGACTCTGTTGGGAATTACCTTGTAGGACTCGGCAGATTCTGAGGAGGGGCGCCCTATGAAGGTTGTCGAAATAGGCTGGTGATCGCCGGTGGGGAGGGCCCACGAGCCCGGGGGGGGGGGATGGGGCGGGGGGCCGGGGGGGGGGGCGGGGGGTGGCCCCGACCCAACCCCGGGGTGTTCGCGGGGGCCGCGCGGGCGCACCCCCGGCGGCAGGCCCTTTAGCCCCGACCTCGGTCGAGGGCCCTCCCCACCGGCGATCACCAGCCTATTTCGACAACCTTCATAGGGCGCCCCTCCTCAGAATCTGCCGAGTCCTACAAGGTAATTCCCAACAGAGTCCCTTACCTTTGCGCCTTAGCGTCTTTGCGTGAGACTCCCCTCTCAGGGCACACCAAGCGACGAGCCGCTACCCCTTCATCCCGCTCATGACCAGACCCTCGATGAAATACCGCTGCGCCAAGAAGTAGACCACGATCGGCGCTATGGCCACCACCACGGTAGCCGCCATGAGGAAGTTCCACTCCACGCTGAACGGTCCCTTGAAGCGATACAATCCCACCGCTAGGGTCATGTTCCGGGAAGAGTGCAAGTAGATCAGAGGTCCGAAAAAGTCGTTCCAGTGGGCCACGAACTGGAAGACGGCGATGGCCCCCAGAGCCGGCTTGCACAAGGGCAGGAGGATGTTCCAGTAGATGCGGAAGTTGCTGCAACCATCAATCTTGGCGGCATCGTCCAATTCGAAGGGTAGGGTCATGAAGAACTGGCGCAACAGGAAGATGTTGAAGGCGCCGCCCCCGAAGAAGGAGGGAATGATGAGGGGCCAAAGAGTGTCAATCATCTTCAGGTTGCGGAAGATAATATAGACCGGGATCAGGGTCACCCAACTGGGGAGCATCATGGTGGCCAGGACGATGATGAAGATGACGTCACGCGCCGGGAACCTCAGTCGGGCAAAGGAGTAGGCCGCCAGCGAGGAGGTGGCGATAGCCCCCAACATAGACAATACCGTGATAACCACCGTGTTCCGCAGGAGAACCGGGAAGTCCATCACCCGTAGAGCGGTGGCGTAGTTGCTCCAAACCACCGGACTGGGTATCCATTGTGGGGGGAACTGGAAGACGTTTCCCGACTGCTTGAGAGAGGTGGACAACATCCAAAGGAAGGGCAGGATGAAGACGATACTGCCGGCGATGAGCAGTATGGAGTAGCCGATAGTGGGAAGGAACCGACGGCGGCTCCTTCGAGAAGTGACTACGGTGGCCCGTTTCTGAATCGCCGCGGCTTCGCCGGTCATGAGCGCCATCCTAAGGACACTGTGGGTGTCCCTCCGTCTCGGGATCGGTCCGCCTTCAGATGTGCTCTCACTTGCGCAGGGTCCCCTCGTAGAACACCCACATGGGTGAGGAGCGGATCACGAACAGGGTGAGCACCAATATGACCGCGAACAGTATCCAGGCCAGGGCCGAGGCGTAACCCATCTCGAAGTACTGGAAGGCGTTGGTGTAGAGGTAAAGGGCGTAGAACAGAGTGGCATTGTTGGGGCCGCCCTGGGTGGCGATGAAGGCCTGGGCGAAGGTCTGCAAAGATCCGATGACGCCCATAATCAGGTTGAAGAATATGGTCGGGGTGAGCATGGGGATGGTGACGTGCCAGAAACGCCGGAGCGCGCCCGCCCCATCCATCCCCGCCGCCTCGTAGAGGTGATCGGGGATGTTCTGCAGCCCGGCCAGGAAGATGATCATTCGAGCCCCGACGCCCCACAGGCTCATGATGATCAGCCCCGGCAGGGCCCAGACCTGACTCTGGAACCAAAGAGGGCCCTGGATACCGACCATCTTCAGGAAGGTATTGAGCAGGCCATAGGCGGGGCTGAAGATCCACATCCAGATCAGGGTCAGGGCCACCCCGCCGAGGAGCGAGGGCAGGTAGAAAGCGGTACGGTAGAATCGAATACCCGGCACTCTCTGGTTGAGAAGCAGCGCCACCAGCAGCGCCAGCACCATTCCCAGGGGCACCGAGGCCAGCGAGTAGCGGATGGTGACGCTCATGGAGATGCCGAACTTGGGGTCGGCGGTGAAGAGCTTGCGGTAGTTGTCCAGCCCCACCCACTTGGAGGGCTCCAGAAGGGAGTAGTCGGTGAAACTGAAGTAGAGCGAGGCGATCATGGGCCCGATGGTGAAGATGAGGAAGCCCAGGATCCAGGGCAAGATGAACAGATAGCCGTCCACCTTCTCCCTGGTGGTGGCGGACATGCTCCGGCCTCTGGTACCCGCGAGCGCCGATAGACCCATCTTCACCTCGAGGCCGCGCCGCCCGGTCCGATGCACCAGCGGCAGCCGGCACGACTGGAATAACTTCAGTTTAGTAACAGTCTGAACCTGGTGCAAGTGCGCCCAGTCCGGTCCACCATGGTTGCCCAAACCGGTTACCCGCCCCAGGCCTCCTCCAGGCCGATCAAGTAGTCGTAGGTCTCCACCGCCACGTCCGGCCCGATAGAGTGCGTACCTAGGATCAGACCGCCCTCGCCGGCGATGCCGAGCACGTAGTCCAAGTGCTCCCGCACCCGCTGCCGATCGCCGCTGGGCAGCACGAAGGCGTTGTCCAGCCCACCGATGAGCGCCAGCCTGTCCCCGAAACGTCGCCTCAGGGCCACGATATCCATCCCTGCCTTCGGCTCTATCGGCTGGATGGCATCTACTCCGGCCTCGATCAGCATCTCGACCAAGGGCTCGATGTTCCCGTCGCTATGGAAGACCACAAAGTCGGCGCCCGCCTTCCGATAGGCGGAGACCATCCGCGCCATCAGGGGCTGGAAGACCCGCTCGTAGGTACGGGGTGAGACCATGGGGCCGGCGTTGCTCCCCACGTCATCGTAGATCCAGATGCCGGACAGCCTCTGCCCTCCCAGTCGCAGCGACTCCACCCCCACCGCCGTCATGTGATCGGTCACCAGACCCGCCAATTCACCGGCGAACTCCGGGTCGGCGGCCAGGTCCATCAGCCACTCCACCTCTCCCCGGAGGTTGGCCGTTCTCAAGAATGGTCCCCCGGTCTTGGCGAACACTGCCCGCTTGGGGTGCTCCGCCGACAGCGCCCTAAGGAAGCTTCGATAGCGCCCGGGCGACAATGGTGACTCGAAGGCCAGCTCGGAGAGGCGCCCCTTCTCCGGGAGGGCCACCTCCAGGACCTCACTGAACTGGGCTGACTTCTTGGTCCTCGCCACTCTGCCCCAACCATCGCGCGAGGTGAGCCCATTCCCATCTTCGGCGATGACGGCAGTGCCGGAGGGCCAGGGGCTTTCGTCGGCCACGGCCACCGTCAGGTCAATGCCGTAGTGATCCTCCGGACTGGCCGTGTCGGGCAGTCCCTTTTTTCGCCGCCACTCCTCGGTGAACTCGGGCCAAAACGAATCATAGCGCGGCAACCGGTCCGGCTGCCGAAAGGAGAGGGCGGCCCGTACCCGCGCCTCCGATGGGCTCATGGCGAACTCGCCGGCACTCGATTCCACGTCCCCTCCATTCCGCGCCCAGCGCGGCCTCACCCCGGGCATACTATCGCTTCCAGGCCCATGAGCCAAGCCGTGCTGGCCGCGCCTTGTCACGGGGGTCTTCGAGGCTATAATGGCACGATTCCGTGGCCAGTTCGCGGGGAACCCCTCCCAGGCCACTTGCCGGGCCAAGTGACCGAACCCCTCCCCGAAGCGGAGAGGGGAGACCTCCTCCCCCTTCCTGCATGGCTGGCGAGGAGAGAAGAGTTCCGGCTCCCCCTTCCCGCGTCGGGAAGGGGGCTGGGGGGGTTAGGTTCCCCCTCC
>JBBQIE010000337.1:0-3796 GCA_038324625.1 Anaerolineae bacterium
ATGGATCTCCTGCCGGTCGTCGGTCAGGTGGACGACGTGCTGGTGCTGCTTCTGGCCTTCCGACTCTTCGAGTCCTGGGCCCCTCGGGCGGTGGTGGCCGAGCACTTGCAGCGCCTGCGGCGAGGGAGCGCCGCCCCCGAATCGCCTACGGACGTCGGGGATGTGATCGAGGGGGTATACCGGGTTCTGTAGGCATGGGGCACGGCCCTCTCCCAGTCCATTTGGCTCGCCAAATGGACGAGCCCCTGCGCCAGGCGCTGCGCTTAGCTGGCTATTTCGCATCGCGATGGGAGAGGGGCGATGCGGCGGCGTCCGGTGGTGGTTAATGGAGCGGTATCGCGGCAACAGGAGTGGCAGGAGCATGGCGGCAGCGTCGCAACCCAACGTCCTTCTCATCATGACCGATCAGCAGCAGTGGCAGACCATCGCTGGTCGGAGCCCAGCCCGGATGCCGAACCTGGATCGCCTAGCGCGAGAGGGGATTGTCTTCGATCGTTCCTACACCCCTTGTGCCCTCTGCTGCCCGGCGCGGGCCATGCTCCTCAGCGGGGCCTACCACTGGCACAACGGGGTCTTCAACCAGGTCCACTCCTCACCGTCGGTGCATCGGGACATGTTCCCGGAGGTGGTCACCTACCCTCAGCGGATGAAGGACGCCGGCTACCGTATGGGCTACGTGGGGAAGTGGCACGCCAGCTACGAACGGACCCCGCTGGACTTCGGCTTCGATGCGGTGGCCGGCCTCTCGCCCTACTTCGAGCCCCTGATGCCGGCGGGCTCTATGGCCCCGGAGGACCGCTGGGAGAACCATCCCCGGCGGGAGGAGGTGATGGAAGTGTCCGCCCGGCGGTTCCGGTGGCCCGGCTCCGACCCCTTCGTGATGTGGGCGGCGATGGAGGGCCCGGAAGAGGGCACGCATATGGCCTTCGTGGCCGACTGTGCTCGAAGGATGATGGGGCGGTTGGGGGAAAGGGGCAATCCGTGGCACCTGGAGGTCCACTTCCCGGAGCCGCACGATGCCTATCGCCCCCTCCGAAAGTACTTGAGACGGTACGATCCCGAGGAGATGCCGCTTCCGCCCTCGTTCTACGACACCTTCGAAGGGAAGCCGGGGATGCACCGTCGGGAGTCCCAGACCTGGGGGGAAGTGGACGAGGCCACGGTGCGGGAGGGGCTGGCCCATTACTTCGCCTACTGCGAGCAACTGGACGTCCAGATCGGGCGGGTGCTGGAGGCCCTGGAGGAGTCCGGGGAAGCGGAGAACACCCTGGTGATCTTCTGCACCGATCACGGGGACATGGTGGGGGCGCACCGGATGTGGATCAAAGGCTGGATCCCTTACGAGGAGTGCTATCGCATTCCCTTGGCCATGCGATGGCCCGGGCATATCCAGCCGGGCTCGGTATCCGGTCGCCTGGTGCAACTGCACGACATAGCCCACACCCTCACGGACGTGCTGGGGCTGGAGTCGTTGCCTTTCGCTGATGGGCGCTCTCTAGCGCCCCTGTTCCAGTCGCCCAATCGGGAGGACTGGGAGGACGAGATCCTCTGCGCCTATTACGGGGGCGAGTTCCTCTACACCCAACGGATGGTGATCACGGAGCGGCACAAGTACGTCTTCAACGGGTTCGACTTCGACGAGTTGTATGATCTGGAGGCGGACCGGCACGAGATGACCAACCTGGTCCAGGACGAGGCCCACCGCGCCGTGGCCGCCGACATGCGGGCGCGGATGTACCGGCTGATGAACCGCTTCGGCGACCCCTATGGCGACGATAACCCGGCTTACACTTGCGGTGGGGAGCGCCCGAACCGGTACGGGGCGGCCCGCTACCTTCCGAGACCATGAGGGGCTCCGGGCTTCGACGGCGGGCGGGCCTGTCCCGGCGGCGCTGGCTCCAGGCCTGGCCGCTGCTTCTGGGCGCGGCCGGCTGCGGCTCCCGCCGTGGAGCTGAGAACCGCCCCCCGGTCGCTCCGGAACCCCCCGTGCCGCCGACTGCCACTCCCGAGACGGAACCGAGCGCGACCTCCACCTCCGCAGAGCCAACCGCCACGTTTGATCCGGAGCCGAGCGCCACTCGCACCTCCACGGAGCCAACCGCCACGCCCCAGCCGCCGACTCAAGAGCCGGGGACTCAAGGCGTGGATGCGCTCCTGGCGGCGATGACGATGGAGGAGAAGGTGGGGCAGCTCTTCCTCGTCTTTTTCGAGGGATCGGAGCTGTCCGCGCCCTTGCGGGAGATGATCGAGGGCTACCACATCGGCGGGGTGGTGCTGTTCTCCAGCGTGGGGAATGTCGAGAACCCGGCCCAGGTTGCGACCATGGTAAACGACATCCAGGAAGCGGCGGTATCGGCCGGGGAGATTCCCCTGCTGGTGGCGGTGGACCAGGAGGGCGGCACGGTGGCCCGCCTCCGGGAAGGGGTGACCGTCTTCCCCGGCAACATGGCCCTGGGAGCCACCGGATCGCGGGAGCGGGCCCGGCAGATGGGCGCCATCACGGCGACGGAGCTGAGGGCCCTGGGCATCAACGTGAACTTGGCCCCGGTGCTGGACGTGAACAACAACCCGGCCAACCCGGTGATCGGCCTCCGCTCCTTCGGGGCCTCCCCGGATCTAGTGGCCGACCTGGGGGTGGAGGTGATCACCGCCCACCGGGAGGCGGGGGTGATCGCCACCGGCAAGCACTTCCCCGGCCACGGCGACACCGACGTGGACTCCCACTTTGGGCTGCCGGTGGTCGGCGGCGACCGGGCCCGGCTGGAGGCGGTGGAACTGGTGCCGTTCCGCCGGGCCATCGAGGCGGGGGTGGACGCCATCATGACCGCTCACGTGGAGCTGCCTGCCATTGAGCCGGAGGCGGGACTGCCGGCCACCCTGTCCTCCCGAGTGTTGGAGGGTTTGCTTCGGGAGGAGATGGGGTTCCAGAGCGTGGTCATGACCGACTCCCTGGGCATGGGGGCCCTCAGTGAGCGTTACACCACGGCGGAGACGGCGGCCGCCGCCTTCAGCGCCGGGGCAGACATCCTGGCCTTCGGGGCCGACTACGGGCACTCCCCGGAGGAGCAGAAGGAGGCCTACGCCGTCATTTTCGATGTGGTGCGGTCGGGGCAGGGGGGAAGGGATCGCCTGGATGAGTCGGTGCGGCGCATCCTGACCTTGAAGGCCAAGTATGGCCTGCTGGATTGGAGTCCGGCGGATGTTGGGGCGATACCGGACCGGGTGGGGACGGCGGAGAACCGGGCCGTGGCCGCCGTCATCGCCGAGGAAGCCATCACCCTGGTGCGCGATGAGGCCCGGCTGTTGCCTCTCGCCCTCGAGGGCTCCCTCTTGGCGGTGGTCCCGGAGCGGTACTCGGGGCTGATTGAGGCTCTCGCTGCCCATCATCCCAGTACACAGGGGCTGACCTTCGAGCTGGATCCATCCGAGGAGGAGATCCAAGCCGCCCTGGCCGCCGCCGCGGAGGCGACCGTGGTCCTGGTGGCTACCTGGGATGCCTGGCGACATCCCGGTCAAGTGACGCTGGTGCAGGGGCTCGCCGATAGGCCCTTGGCGGTGGTGGCCCTGGGCACACCCTACGACCTCATGAGCTTCTCGGGGGTGCCTACCTATCTGGCCACCTACGGGGGTATCCAGGCGTCTCTGGACGCTGTGGGCCGGGTTCTCCTGGGACTGGCCGCGCCGCGGGGCCGACTGCCGGTGGACCTGCCCGGGCTCTACCCCCTGGGCCACGGCCTGGACGGCTTCACCCGCTGACGACCGTCGGGGATTACGCCCCGTCCACGGGCTCCATCAG
>JBBQIE010000338.1:0-3794 GCA_038324625.1 Anaerolineae bacterium
CGACTTCTTCACCCCTCTGATTTACCTGTTGGACCATAACAAGTACACTCTGGCCCTCGGGCTCCGGACTTTCCAGGGACAGTATGACACCGACTACCACCTGCTGATGGCGGCGGCGTTCGTCGTCATGCTTCCCATACTCATCATTTTCTTCTTCGCCCAGAAGTACTTCATCCAGGGTGTGGTTTTCACGGGGGTCAAGGGGTAAGAGCCTGGACAGAGTGTGCCGACAAGCTCCCGAACCCAATTTCATCGGGCGGCTGCCTAGCGCCGCACCGCCATAGGAGCGTCCCCATATGAGAGGCGAAGTCGTCGGAACCGACAACGGTAGCGCCGCTATCATCCCGGCCGGCCCGATCGTCGCCGGCACCCACGGATTCTGGACCATCACCTATACCGTGGGCCCGGAAGGAGTCGGCCGGGGTGGGACGATTCGCTTCGAGATCCCCTACGGCTTCGCCGCCCCCCAACTCCACTGGCGGGATGCGCTCGGATACGCCTACTGCACCGGCACCCGCGAGGACGCCAACCTCCACCTATCTCTGGACAAGCCCTTAGAGAACGATGCTTACGTCACCCGTTGGGGACGGCATCTGTTCGTGACCGTCGCGGAGGGATCGCTCGAAGCCGGCGACCAGGTAGCCCTCCACTATGGCCGCTACACCGCCGGCGGACGCTGGCTGGATTCGCCGGTCGCTCCCTTCGTGGGCACGGTGGAGTTCACCGTGGCCACCGACTGCCACGGCTTCCACGATGGTCCCTTCAGCGGTTTCTATCTGGTGCCGGGATCGCCGACTCTCAGGCTGGTGGGGGGTCCGCCCACCTCGGTGTGCCTCTCCGGTCCCAGCTTAGTGACCCCCGGTGCGGTCTCGGTCGCCTGCTTGGCCTTGGATGCCTTCCGAAACCCGGCGGACGATTCGGACCTCGAAATCCGGCTCACGGACCAGCACGGGGAACTGCTCAGCGACTGGGTTAAGCTGGCCGGCCCGGAGCCCGCCACCGTTGAGGTGCCGGTGCCCCGGATAGGCCCGGCTCTGGTGTTCGCTCAGTCCCGTGGTGGTGAGAAGCTCGGATGCCTTCCCCTCCGCTCCTCCAAGGATAGCGACCACAACCTCTACTGGGGCGATCTCCACAGCCATACCGTGCTATCGGACGGCTTGGGCACCGTGGACGACTACATGCGCTTCGCTCGCGACACCGCTGGGCTCGACTTCTGCGCCATCGGCGACCACAGCCAGTACCTCTCGGACGAGGATTGGCGCTCGATTCAGGACGCCACCCGGGCCTACAATCAGCCGGGCCGGTTCACTACCTTCCTGGCTCACGAGTACTCCCACAACTCCCGCGGCCTTCCCTACTACGGGGACAAGGTGGTGGTCTTCCCCGATGACGAAGCCCCCCTCTACCGCGCCACCACCGACCTGACGAAGCGAGTCTACACTGACCTAGCCGAGATCGGACCCAAGTGGCGGGACCTGGGCGCCATCCTCACTATCCACTGTCACGCCCGCGGGGTGACCTCCTACTACGACCCGGAGCTGGTGCGGCTGCTGGAGATCTACTCTATATGGGGCAGCGCCGAACGCGAGGGCTGCGAGCGGCAGATGCTCCCCAGCCAGGAGCGGAACTACGCCGGCGACTTCGCCCAGGACGCCCTCAACGCCGGCTATCGGGTGGGCTTCATCGCCTCCGGGGATGAGCACGCCGGCCTGCCCGGCCTGGGCTCCTGGCTCCGGGTGTGGGAGGCGTACCCGGCCGGGCTCACCGCCGTTCTGGCCCAGGAGAACACCCGCGAGAGCCTCTGGGAGGCCCTCTGGAGCCGGCGCTGTTACGCCACCTCCGGCGCCCGCGTGATTCTCGACTTCTCGGTCAACTCCCACCCCATGGGATCCATCATTGGCCCGGCGGACGGCCCGGTGCGCATCGAGGCCACCGCTATCGGCACCGCTCCCATCCGCGAGATCACCGTGGTCCGGAACGGGGAGGATTGGCACTCGGAAAGCGGCGTCGGTCATTTCGCCCATCTCCGCCTCCTTGATACCCCGCCATCCGAGGGCGCCTACTACTACCTGAGGGTGGTCCAGGTGGATGGAGAGCAGGCCTGGGCCAGCCCCATCTGGATAGATCCCGCGAGCTGACCGCCCGGCGCCCAACGACAAACCATCGAGAGAGGAAGGAGAGCCCTAAGAACCTCTGTGTCTCCGTGCCTCCGTGGCCAAGGTCGTATTCACAAACCTGGGAGAGTCCAATGGCAAATGAACGGCAGCCGAACGTGGTCCTCTTCACCACCGACCAGCACCGGGGCGATTTTCTCAGCATCGCCGGCCATCCCCTGGTGGAGACCCCCAACCTAGACAGCCTGATCGGGCATGGGGCCTACTTCCCCAACGCCTACACCGAGATTCCCTCCACCACCGGGGCCCGTCGCTGCCTGCTCTCGGGCAAGGGCAGCTACGCCAACGGGCTCATCGGCTACTCCTCGAAAGAGTGGCAGGAGCGCAACACCCTGGCCCAGGTGCTGGCGGACAACGGTTATCACTGCCTGAACGTGGGGTTCCGCAACTTACACCCCCGCCGGAAGCTCTACGGCTTTCACTCGGTACTGTGCAACGATCTGGTACCGGAGGCCGACGACTACTGGGACTGGCTCAAGGAGAAGGTCGGCCCCACCGCCCACGAGAGATCGCACGGCCTGGACGCCAATGGCTGGACGGCCCGTACCTGGAACCTGGACGAGTCCCTGCACCCCACAAACTGGACCATCGCTACCGCCCTAGAGATGCTCCGCAAGCGTGACCCCACCAAGCCCTTCTTCATTTGGATCTCCTGCATGCGCCCGCATTCGCCCTATGACCCCCCGGAGTTCTTCTGGGACATGTACTCCGGGAGGGAGCAACCCCCGGTCCCGGTGGGCGACTGGGCCGAGCGCTACGCAGCCCCCAACCCGGGTCTGGATCGCCAAGCCTGGTACGGCAAGCTCACTTCGGAGCAGACCACGCGCGGCCGCGCCGCCTACATGGGGGTGGTCACTCACATAGACTACCAGTTCGGATACCTGATGGAGCGACTGAAGCAGGACAAGCTCTTCGACGACACTCTCTTCATGTTCGTCGCCGATCACGGGGACATGCTGGGTGACCACAACCTACACCGTAAGACCTATGCCTACGAGGGCTCCGCCCGCATTCCCTTCATGCTGCGCTACCCGGCCTGGTACGAGGGCCCGATGGGGACCTTCCGTCAGGTGGTGGGCAAGCAGGATGTTATGCCCACCATCCTCGACGTCCTGGGGATCGAGGGCCCGGGGGACATGACCGGTGCCAGTGTTCTGAGGGCCGCTCGCGGGGAGCCCTGGCGCGAATACCTACACGGTGAGCACAGTCCCTGCTATGCCCTGGAGCCGGCGGTCCAGTATCTCACCGACGGTCAGGAGAAGTATCTCTACTTCCCGGCCACCGGTGAGGAGCAACTTTTCGACTTGCGCCCGGATCGGAATGAACTCACGGATCTGGCTCGGAACCCTCACTGGGCCGACAAGGTGGCGGAGTGGCGCCGACGCCTGACCGCCATCCTGGCCCGGCGCGGCGACGGCTTCACCGACGGTGACCGACTGATCGTGCGCCGAGAGTGGTGGGCCCCCGAGGTAGGCCCCAAAGGTCTCCGAGACCTCTAGACTCATTTTCCGCACCCCTCAAAGGGGGTGGAGAGCAACGGCTGCATGAAGGTACGCTTCTGGTTTGGGCAGTCCCAATCGGTCGAGGATCTGCACCTGGATGGGGGTGAGGGTGGTGGGG
>JBBQIE010000339.1:0-3794 GCA_038324625.1 Anaerolineae bacterium
CAAAGCCCCGGCCACGATCTCCGCCGCGCTGGCGGTGCTTCGGTTCACCAAGACCACCAGCGGCTCGATGACCGTCGCCCGCGGCCGGACGCTGTACCGGCGTTCGCTGCCGTTTGACGAGACTTCGTATAGCACCGTGCCATCATCCAGGAAGCTGCTGCTCACCTCGACCGCCGAGTCCAGCAGCCCACCGGGATTGTCCCGCAGGTCCAACAACAGCTTTGTGACCCCGTCTCGACGCACACTGGCCAGAGCCCGCTGCACCTCCGCGGCCGTCTTCTCTCCGAATAGGCTGATATGGAGGTAGCCGACGCTCTCGCCCCCGTTCTCGATCAGACGATAGTCAACCGTGGGTTGGGGCACCTCGGTGCGCTCCACGCTGAAGGTCAGGCTCTCGCTGGTCGCCGGCCGGTGGACCTCGACCGTGACCGTGGTTCCCACTTGGCCCCGCAGACGGGATACCGCCAGGTCGGTATCGGCTCCCTCGGGGAGAGCCACCCCGTCCACGGCCAGCAGTCGGTCTCCCTCCAGTATTCCAGCCTTCTCAGCGGGGCTTTCCGGAAGCGGCCGCAGGATCAGGGCCCCGTCCTGCTCATGGACCACGGCCCCTATCCCCCCGAAGGAACCCCGCAGCCGATCCTGCTCCATCACGTTGGCCACCGGACGCAGCAGCCGAGTGTAAGGGTCCTCCAGAGTCGCCAGGGCTCCGTCTATCATACCGTACAGCAGCTCCTGAGAGGCCGGCACCGTCCCGTAGAAGTAGCGCTCCAGGTAGGACCAGGCCTCCCAGACCAGGGGAAGACGTGAATCGGCGCTGGCTCGGGGCTGTCGGAACCAAGTCACCCCGAACCCGGCCAGGAACGAACTCCCAGTAAGGGCAAAGAGCACCAGGGCCACCAGGAGAACTCGCCAGAGCCCCGGCCTCTTGCCTCCGTCCATTGTCACTCGCCTGCCCTCCCGCCTAGACGCCCGGTCAACCTCGCAGCATGGCTCCAACGATGACGTCCACGGCCCCTTCCTCGTCCAGGCCGCGGGCCATGAGCGTCTCCAGCTCCTTCTTGTTCACCGTGCCGATGGCCGCCTCGTGGGTGACGTAGGCACCGGCGTCGGTGACCCGCACCGTCGGGGTGGCCGAGGCCACCGCCCGATCGCGCACGATCTCCACGCAGTCCACGTGGCCGCGGCACTCCGGGGCATTGCCCTCGGTAATGGCCACGATCTCGCTGACGGCGTCCTCTCGCACTGCCACCCGCGACTTGGCCAGCCCCCGGGCTCCGTACCCGTTGAGGCGTATGGTCTCCTCGACGCGGATGCTGTCGGTGCCGAACCCGTAGGCCCGCACCATCAGTTCCGCCCGGCCCCGCGCCTCCACCTCGACCACGTAGTCGAACTCGAGGGTGCCGATCCTTCCCTCGATGAGGTTGAACTCGGAGAGGTAGGCGCCCCCTTCCTTCACCAGTATACGGCCCCGAGGGATCACTCGCGCCCCGTTCTCCTCCCCGTGGAAATGGGTCTCGCTGTATTTCATTCGCGCCCCCTCGGCCACGATGATGTCCGCCTCCATCAAGTGGAGAACGTCCACGGCGTTGGGGAAGGTGCAGTGAGCCAAGAACTCGACGCTGGCCCCCTCACCGATCTCGAAATGAGGCAGGATCTTCTGCACCCCGCTCTCGGGGAGGACCCCGAAACACAGGTGTACCGGCAGATCCACCTTGACCCCGGGCGCCACCCGCACCCGCGCCTCCACCCCATCCTTGAGTTGATGGGCCTCCATCTCCACCCCGGGCAGCTCGTGCGTGCTCAGGACGGAGTTCCCGGAGACCACCATGCTGGCAAACTTGGGCGAGAGCAGGTTCTCCCCCGAGCCCCCCGCCCGCTCGTAGCTCTTGACGATAGCCTCGAACTCGTCGGCGACGGTGAACTGCCCCTTGGCGCTTCTAGACCCGCTCATAATCCATCGGCTCCTCCACTTCCTGAGCCACGTCGCAGATCTCGCAACGGTCACAGTAGTGTCTCTCGACGTGATCCGGCTCCCCGGTTATGACAATCTCACCGGCGCAGATCAGCGATGCCCGGTCGGCGATCTCGATCATCTCCTCGCGGTGGGTGATGAGCAGCAAGGCCGTGCCCTTGTCCCGCATCAGGGTGAAGAGCTCCCGAATGTCGTTGAGTGACAGGACGTCCACTCCCGAATCCGGCTCATCCAGGATGGCTAGGCGCGGCTGCATGGCGTAGACGGCCGCCAACTCGATCCGCTTCCTCTCCCCCCCGGAGAGGCTGGCATCCACGTTGCGTGAGAGATACTGGCGCGCATCCAGGGCCACGTAGTCCAGCGCTTCCCGCAAGCGCACGTCCGAGGGTTCCTTCATGCCCAACTTCAGGTAGTCGCCCACCCGCAGCCCCTCGAAACGGGCCGGCTCTTGCCAGGCCAAGGTCATCCCCTGGCGGGCTCGATCGGTCATGCTCGCCTCGGTGATGTCCTCTCCCCCAAAGAGGACCCGTCCCGAAGTGGGCCGATATCCGGCGCTGCCCATGAGGGTATAGGCCACGGTGGACTTACCGGAGCCGTTGCGCCCTAACAGACAGTGAATCTCCCCGGGGCGCATCTCCAGGTTGACCCCGTGCAGGATCTCCACCCCGTCGCGCTGCAGATGAACGTCCTCCACCCGCAGAAGCTCACCAACGTCGTTCATGAACTCACCTCGTTCTCCAGCACTAACTCACTCGGCGCCAGGCTCGCCCGCTCTTTGCGCTTATCCGGCCGTCGGTGTCCCGGTTTCTCTCGCACGATCTCCACCAACGATCGCAGGGACCACAGGAGCAGGGCCCTCCAGTCCTCTATCCGCGAGGCATCCAACCACACCTGGCCTCGCCCGAGACGAGCCATCCCGGGGAGCGCCTCGCGCAGCTCCGCTGCCGTCAACCGAGAGGTGTCCATCCGGATGTAGAACTGCTCGTCCTCCCGGCCAATGGCAGTGACCCCCAGCTCATCGCCCAGGACCTTGACCCGCGTCTGGTACAGGAGCCCCTGAGCCCCCTCCGGGACGGGCCCGAACCGATCCCGCAGCTCCTCCTCGAAGTCATTCACGTCCTCTTCGTCCTGAAGTTGCCCTAGCTGCCGGTACAGCGACAGCCGCAAGCCGGCCTCGGTGACGTAGTCCTCGGGCAGCTCCGCCTTCAGGGGGAGGTTCAGTTGCAGGCTGGGCCGCAGAGGCCGCAAGAACGCCTCCAGCACGTCGTCGGTGAGCACGTCCGCCTCCCCGGCGGTGACTCGCCTCTCGGCGATGGCCTGGGCCAACAAGCGGGTGTACAGGTCGAACCCCACCGCCGCGATCTGGCCTGACTGCCGCCGTCCGAGCATGTCCCCGGCTCCCCGAATCTCCAGGTCCCGCATGGCGATCTGGAGGCCCGAGCCCAACTCCGATGCCTCCATGATAGCGCGGAGCCGCTGCCGTGCCACTTCCGTCAACCCCTGCCCGGGCGAGAACAGCAGATAGGCGTAAGCTCGCACCGTGCCTCGACCCACCCGGCCCCGCAGCTGGTAGAGCTGCGCCAGGCCGAAGCGGTCGGCGTGATTGATGATGATGGTATTGGCGTTGGGTATGTCCAGGCCGCTCTCGATGATGGTGGTACACACCAGCACGTCCATCAGGCCCCCGGAGAACTGCCCCATCACCGACGAGAGCTTCCCCTCCGGCAGTTGTCCGTGCGCCGTCGCGATCCTAGCCTCCGGTACCAGGTTCCGCAGCCGATGGGCCACCCCCTCGATACCCATTACCCGATCGTGAACCACG
>JBBQIE010000340.1:0-3792 GCA_038324625.1 Anaerolineae bacterium
TTCATCGGGGAGAGGCGCTTCATCCGCGACGGCCTCAACCTCGAGGCCGAGGCCGAGGCCCAGTTGGAGGCGGTGGGGAGCCCTCACCCAGTCCATTTGGCTCGCCAAATGGACGAGCCCCTCTCCCATTGCGATGGGCGAAGGGTGACTCCGGCTCCCTCTTCCTTCGCAGGGAAGGGGGTAATAGGCAGAAGCGAAGCGACTGCCGCTGGGGGGTTAGGTTAGCCCCGGCGCCCGTCTGCCATGCCTTGACCACAAGGAGCAACCCATGAACCCCCGAGAGCGTTTCCTACCCGCCCTGGACCGCCAAGAACCGGACCGCGTGCCCACCTTCGAGATCATCATTCACCCCAGCGTCATCCAGGCCCTCTGCCCCGGCGGCGACTATGCCGACTTCGTGGAGGCCATGGACATCGAAGGGGCCATCACCGGCACCCCCTCCTCCCTCTACACCAAGGAAGTGGTGGACGCCGATCGAGGCATGGTCCGGGACGAATGGGGCGTCTCCCGCCGCACCGGGGTCGAGGTGGTGCCCATGCCCACCGGCGGCCCTATCGCCGATATGGCCGACCTGCGGGACTATCGGGCCCCCGATCCCCAGGCCCCGGGCCGGTTCCGGCAACTGGAGGACCTGCTGGCCCGCTTCCAGGGCCGGCGAGCGGTGGGGGTACACCTCCACGATTCCTTCAGCTACCCCACCTACCTCATGGGCATGGACAAGCTCCTCATGGCCTTCTACCTGGACCCGGACCTGGTGCGGGCCCTGGTGGACCTCTCCATCGAGCACACCCTAGGCATGATCGAGCGGGCCGTCGGCATGGGCGCCGATTTCATCCTCTTCGGGGACGACTACGCCTCCACCTCCGGCCCCCTGATGAGCCCGGCCACCTTCGAGGAGTTCCTCCTTCCCGGCCTGACCACGGTGGTGCGGGCGGCCAAGGAGGCCGGGGCCCGGGTCATCAAGCACACCTGCGGGCGCATCACCCCCATCCTGGACATGATCGTGGACACCGGCATTGACGCCCTCCACCCCCTGGACGCGGCGGCGGGGATGGATATGGCCGCGGTCAAGGCTCAGTACGGTGACCGCATCGCCGTTTGCGGGGGAATCAACTGCGGCGAGGTGCTCAGCGACTGGGAGCCGGACGCCGTCCGCGAGGAGGTCCGCCGCCGCCTGGCCGAGCTGGCCCCGGGCGGGGGCTACATCCTCTGCTCCAGCAACTCCATCCACTCCAGCGTCCGCCCGGAGAACTACCGGGCCATGATCGAGGCCCTGCACCAGTACGGGCGCTACTAATCTGTCTCACGCCAAGGCGCTAAGTCTGGTCTTTTTTCTCGTCCTTCCTTTGCGTCTTGGCGCCTTGGCGTGAAATACCTGGGTCCTTGTCGGCACCGATACCGGGACTAGGCTGAGGCCCTCTCGTCGGTACGGTCGGTGGCCGGGGGCGGCTCCACGGATAGGGCGGAGATTTCCTGGCGCCACTCCGGGGTCATAGGCACGTCCGCCGCCGCCAGGGAGGGCTCCAACTGCTCCAGGTTGCGGGCCCCGATGATGGGGGCGGTGATGGCGGGGTGGGACATCACCCAGGCCACCGCCAAGGACACCGGGCTCATCCCCCGCTCTCGGGCATAGGCCGTGAAGCGGTCGGCCGTCCGGTAGTATTCCTCGTCGGCATAGCGCTTGGTGTACATGTTGTTGTCCACCAGCCGCCCGTGCTCCGGCCTCCGCTCCGGGCCATACTTCCCGGTGAGCAGGCCCCCGCCCAGGGGGCTATAGGAGATCACCCCCACCCCCTCCGCCAGAGCCAACGGTAGGATCTCCACCTCGGCCTGGCGCTTGGCCAGGTTGTACATGGGCTGGATGCACTGGAAGCGGGCCAGCCCCCGGCCGGCCTGTATGCCCAGGGCCTTGGCGATCTGCCAGGCGGCCCAGTTGCTCACCCCCGGGTAGAGCACCTTCCCCTGGCGCACCAGGTCCTCCAGGGCTCGTAAGGGCTCCTCCATGGGGGTCTCGGGGTCCCAGTTGTGCAGGAAATAGAGGTCGAGGCGGTCGGTATTCAGGCGCCTGAGGCTGGCTTCCACCCCCAGCATGATGTGCCGGCGGGAGAGGCCCCGAGCGTTGATGTCCTCCCCCATCGGCCCCATCACCTTGGAGGTGATGACCAGATCATCGCGGCAGTCCCGGATCAACCCGCCCAGGATCTCCTCCGCCCGCCCATTGCTGTAGACGTCGGCGCAGTCGAAGAAGTTGATCCCCGCCTCCCGGCAGCGATGGAACATGGCCGCCGAGGCGGCCTCATCGGCATCGCCCCCGAAGGACATGGTGCCGAAACACAACCGGGACACCTTCACCCCGGTTCCTCCCAATACGCGGTACTCCATGATGGCTACTCCTCGTGCGTGTTAATTGGACATTCTAGGTGGCCCTAACGACAGTGGCTAGTGGATAGTAGTCAGTGCATTATACATGCATAGCGTTTAGGGTAATACCCACTAGCCACTAACCACTTCCACCAGCCACTGCCCCAACCTTGACAATGGGAGCCGGGAGAGGCATAACCACGACAATGCCCCGCATCGCTCTGATGCGGCGGCAATGGAGGGACAATGGCTGAGAAGGTCAGGATCGGGTTCATCGGGGCGGGCGGCATCTCCGTCGGCCATGCCATGCGCCTATACGATAGCGGCCTGGCGGAAGTGGTGGCGCTGGCCGACCCCAGCGAGGCCAGCCTCGCCCGCATGAAGGAGCGCCGCCCGGAACTGGCGGACGTTCCCGTCTTCAGCGACTACCGCCGGATGCTGGAGGAGGTCCCCATGGAGGGAGTGGAGATCCACTCGCCCCACTGCTTCCACGCCCAGCAGATGATCGAGGCCATGGACGCCGGCAAGCACGTCCTCTGCGAGAAGCCCATGACCTCCTCGGTGGCCGATGCCCGAAAGGTCATCGCCAAGCGGGACCAGACCGGCAAGATCCTCACCATCTCCTACCAGAGGCACTACGAGCCCACCTACCGCTTCATTCGAGAAACCGTCCTCGGCGGACAGTTGGGAAAGCTCAAGATGATCTCCCTGGTCCTGAGTCAGGACTGGCTCCGGGCCACCCGCGGCGCTTGGCGGCAGAGCAAAGAGCTCTCCTGCGGCGGGCAGTTGAACGACTCCGGCAGCCACCTGGTGGACATGATGCTCTGGACCACCGACTTCCAGGCGGAGCGGGTCTACGCCGAGATCAACTACTTCGATGCCGAGGTGGACATTGACAGCGCCATCACCGCCCGCTTCAAGGGCGGGGCCCTGGGCAACGTCACCATCATGGGCGCCTCCCTCACCCCCTTCTGGGAGCTCTTCGGCATCTTGGGCGCCGATGGCGCCGTCATCTACGACCGCAGCAACGGCCTGCAACTGCAGAGGCATGGGGAGAACCTGCCCATTCCGGAGCTGGGCGAGATGACCAATAACCCCGATCTCAACTTCGTCCGCGCCATCTTGGGCGAAGAAGAGCCGGGAGTTCCGGCCGAGTGTGGGCTGCGGGTCTCTGAGTTCACCGAGGCCGCCTGGCGCTCGGCGGACGCCGCCGCCCCGGTGATAGTCAAGGAGATGTAGTGAGACGCCTGGCGATCCTGACCAGCGGCGGGGACTCACCGGGCACCAATGCCGCCATCGAGGGGGTGGTGCGCTTCGCCACCCGCCTGGGGGTGGACGTCCTGGGGGTGGAACGGGGGTTCGCCGGGCTGGCCGAGGGGCACCTCCGGCCCCTAACTTTGCCGGACGTGGATGGCATTTCGGCCCGCGGGG
>JBBQIE010000341.1:0-3780 GCA_038324625.1 Anaerolineae bacterium
ACAACCTCTCGCTCTCCCGCTGCCAGGACTCGATCTGAGCCACCTCGTGGCGCTCCCGCTCCGCCAGCCCGGATACCGCCTCCTCCAGCTCCCCCAGTTCCGCCAGCTGCCGCTGGAGTCGGTGTTGCATATACTCCGACCGCTCCTCGGCCAGGCGGGCCGCCTCGCCCGCCTCCAAGAGACGACCCCGGAAGTACTCTACCCGCAGTTCTCGCAACTCGGCCTGGGCCTCGGCCAGCCGATTGGCCTGCTCCGCCTGGGAGGCCAATCGCCGAAGTTGAGGCTCGAGCTCCACCAATATGTCGTGAACCCGGAGGACATTGGCAGCGGTCTCGTCCAGTTGCCGCAATGCCGCTTCCCGCTTGCTCTGGTACACGGTGATGCCGGCGGCCTCTTCGAAGAGCTTCCGCCGCTCCGTCGGGCTCAGGCTGAGGGCGGTGTCCACCAGGCCCTGGCCGATCACCGAGTAGGTGAGCCGATCCAGCCCACCCTCGCCCAGCAGCTCGGTTATGTCTCGCAGACGCACCCGGCTGCCGTTCAGGTAGTACTCGTTCTCGCCGGAGCGATAGGCGCGCCGGCTGATGGCCACTTCCTGGTAGTCCACCGGCAGGGAGCCGTCGCGGTTGTCGAGCACGATCACCGCCTCGGCCATCCCCACCCGGTTGCGACCATCGGTGCCGGCAAAAATGAGGTCGGTGGTGCGGCGGCTCCGCAGGGCCCCGTAGGACTGTTCGCCCAGCACCCAGCGCAGGGCGTCGGCCACGTTGCTCTTGCCGCTGCCGTTGGGTCCCACGATGGCGGTGATGTCGGCATCGAACACGAACTCGGTCCGCGCGGCAAAGGACTTGTACCCTTGGATGGTCAGGCGGCTGAGCCTCACAATTGCAGCCTCTCAGTTCCCGTCAAGGTGCCGGCTCTCCAGGGCCCGCTCGGCCGCCGCCTGGGCCGCCGCCTGCTTGCTGTGACCGGTTCCCTCGCCCCAAACCTCATCTCCGATGACCGCCTGAATGCTGAAACGGCGGTCATGGTCGGGTCCTTGCTCCCCTACCTCCAGATAACGGGGCGTCACCCCGATTCGGGCTTGGACCACCTCCTGCAGGCGGCTGCGGGCATCATGGGGGCCTCGGTGGGCCGTGGCCCGCTGGATCAGGGGGGTGAAGAGGGGCAGCATGACCCGCTTCATCTCCTCCCAGCCGGCATCCAGGTAGAGCGCCGCCGTCAGGGCCTCGACTACCGCCGCCAGGTTGGCATCCTTGTCCCTGCCGCCGGTATTCTCCTCCCCCCGCCCCAAGCGCAGGTAGCCGCCCAAGGAAAGACCCCGGGCCAAACCGGCCAAAGCCTCGGTGCTCACCGTCTGCGACCGCCAGCGGGTCAACTGGCCCTCGCGAGCGTGAGGAAACTGGAGGTAGAGGACCTCCGCCACCAATAGATCCACGATGGCATCGCCCAGGTACTCCAGCCGCTGGTTGTCGTCAATGGGCTCCGCCGTCTCGTTGAGGTAGGAGGTATGAGTCAGGGCCAGGTCCAGCAAGTATGGGTCCCGGAAACGGTGTCCCAGGCGTGCCTCCAAACCCGGCGTGGCAGTATCGGCGTTGTCCCTCAAAACGAGCGCCCCCTATAATGCTCCGAAGTCCAGGTCAAGCTGGGAGGTACGGCTTCCGATGGATGTCATCCGCGAGGACATAGTGGCCGGGCTGCGGGCTATCGGGCTCCCGGTGGGTGCGGTGGCCCTGGTACACTCGTCCCTGAGCAGCTTCGGCCGGGTGGCCGACGGGGCCGACACCGTGGTCGAGGCCCTGGTGCAGGCGGTAGGTCCGGAGGGCACCGTGCTCGTGCCCACCTTCACCGGGTCCTCCGCCCTTGGGCCCGAGAACCCACCTCACTTCGACGTCCGCCTCACCCCGGCGTGGACCGGCACCATCCCCGAGACCTTTCGCCAACGCCACGACGCTCGGCGTAGCCTCCACCCCACCCACAGCGTCGCCGCCATCGGGCCGGAGACGGCGGATTTGCTGCGAGATCACCAGTTGTCCCCCACCCCCTGTGGGATGGAGACCCCCTTCGGGCGCTTGGCCGGCCGTGAGGACGGCTACGTGGTCTTCCTGGGAGTGGGGCTCCAGTGTAACACCACCTTCCATCACGTGGAGGAAGTGACCGGGGTGGCCTACCACATGCAGGAGGCCCCGGTGGAGGCCACCATCGTGGACTATGACGGCCAAACCCGTCTGGCCCGCCTTCGGCTGCATCGCTATGGCCCCCGGCGGAACTTCGGCCGGCCGGAACCCTACTTCCTGGCCAAAGGGATCGAGCAACTGGGCCGCATCGGCAACTGCACCGTGCGCATCCTGCGGGTCAAGCCCATGGTCGAGTACACCGTAGCCCGCGTTCGCCAGGACCCCGAGTACCTTCTGGCCCAGGACTCCAAGTAACCAAACCCTTCGAGCCGACAAGTCTAGCATAGGCACCTACCGGCGGCAATGGGTGCAAAGACTGTCGTGAGGGTCAGTCCACCCGCACCCGGCCCAGATCCACCTGGCCCTGGCCCTCGGCCGTCTCCACCCGCACCGACAGAATGTACGTCCCCGGTGCCGTGTCTCCGGGAACGAACAGGATGTGTGGGTCGCGATACACCTGCCCCAGTTGCCAATCGGTCGGGGAAAGCGTTCCTTCCAGGAGCCCCTGTTCCCCCAGGGGTAGGATGGCACCATTGGCTTCCAGGGCGAAGATCAGCCGCACCGGGCGGGCTTTCTCCATCCGCCAGTAGAACACCGCCGACAGGGGCTGCCCCGGCGAAACCTGCATCTGAGTCGTCGCCGAGCCTCCCAGGAGCCCGACATTCCAACCCAGCAGCCGGGCGTCCCCAAAGCCCATCTCCCGCCTCACCAAGAGCCGGAGAGCGGCGGGGTCGAGGACCTTGTCGGAGGATGCCACCGTCATTTGGCCCAGGCTGATGTGATCGCTCCCGTCGGGCAAAGTGAATCTAGTCCCACTGCCGGCATCGTAGAGCCCGGCCACCAGGGTATAGTCCCCCGGCGGCGTGCCTAAGAGGATGGGCACCGCCTCCCGATCCACCACCACCTCGCCCACCGACCAGTCGGCGACGGGCATCCGCCCGGAGAGGGGCTCGGTGTCACGCTGCCCCACGATGTTGCTCTGACCGTCCAGCGCCTGGATGAACACCTTGACCGGCTCCCGTGACGGCTCCAGCAGCCTCCAGTGGAACTCAATGGGCAGGGCGGTTCCGGGGGTCACCGGCTCGGTGGCCACGGCATAGGACTCCAGAGTGATGCGGTCCCCGAAGACCATATTCGCCTGCCGGCGGTCCATCGAAGCCGGCGGCGACTCATAAGTGGCCAGGCGGACGTTCCCATACCAGCGGTCAATCGCCTTGTGAGCGTTGAGGTCGAGCCAGGCCTCCATCGAGCTCCCCGGGTCGCTCTCGGCCACCGCCCAGAAGACGGCGAATACCCGTGGGTGCTCGGCCACGATGCGCTCCAGTTCGCGCTGAAGAGCGTCGCGATCGGGCGGTCGCTCCCGGGGCAAGGGGTAGACGCTCGCCGGCCCCCGGTAGTAGTAGGAAAACACTTCAGTCTGCCCGGGGGCGTTCAAGATTACCGCGTCCTCTGGACCGGCCACCGCCTGAATGTACGCCGCCAGGGAACGGTAGTCGTCCCGGAAGAAACCCTCGGCATTCCGGTAGGAGTCCAGACCAACATAGGAGGTGTAAGCCACCGGCACCAGGAGCACCATCGCCGTCAGGAGGGCCGGGGCTAGGTGCCC
>JBBQIE010000342.1:0-3774 GCA_038324625.1 Anaerolineae bacterium
TGCCGCAGGGAGTCCCCCGGCGCGGTGTAGCCGGTGTCGTGGACGGCGTGGCAGTGATCGGCGCCCGTGGGGGAGACGGCGTAGCTGATGGCCAGGGCCCGCTTGTAGCGGGGCTCGTGCATGGGGAAGTCCTGCCCCTTCACGTGTACGGCGAATTCGCTCGCCCCTCGGCCCAGCTTCTCGGCCGCTCCGGCGGGACCCTCGGCCAGCAGATCGCCGATCCCCTCGCGGTAGGCGATGCGGCGGATGAGTTCCACTAAGGCCTCGCCGGAGCCGAAAGTCACCGGCAGGCCCCCGGTGTCCGCCTCGGTGATCAGGCCCTTCTCGAAGCATTCCATGGCGAAGGCGACGGCCGAGCCGGCGGCGATGGTGTCGAGGGAGTAGGCGTTGCAGAGCTCGTTGGCCTTAGCGATGGCCTTCAGGTCCGACACGCCGCAATTGGAGCCCACCGCTCCCAGGGTCTCGTACTCCGGGCCGCCGTAGTCGGAATCCACGAGGTAGGGCTCCTGCACCGAGACCATCTTCTTACACTTGACGGCGCAAGCGTAGCAGCCCTCCATGCTCAGGCGGATGCTCTCGGCCACCGCCTCGGCAGAGATGTCATTGGCCTCGGGGAAGCGGGTGCCTTGCCAGTTTCGCACCGGCAGGTTCCCGGATAGCTCGCCCGCCCCCATGTCTACCCCGGTGCCATATTCATGCAGGCTCTTGGCCAACTCGCCCGCCATTACCCCCTTGGACATGAACCGAGCCAGTTCCTTCAGTCGGTCACCGTCGGCAACCGGGATCGCCCCGGTGCCTCGGGCAGCGATGCACTTGAGGTTCTTGGAGCCCATCACCGCCCCCAGGCCGCAGCGGCCGGCGGCGTCGCGCAGGTCGTTGATGACGCAGGCGAAGCGTACCAGGTTCTCGCCGCCGGGGCCGATCCCGGCAAAGCGCGCCCGCGGCTCAGCGATCTCCTCTCGCACGCGCGCGAAGGTCTCCTTGGTGGGCATCCCCCAAAGGTGGCCGGCGTCGCGTATCTCCACATCGCCGTCACGAATTGAGAGGTAGACGGGACGGTCCGCCTTGCCTTCGACGATGAGGGCATCCCAGCCCGCCTTCTTGAGCTCAGTGCCCCAGAATCCGCCCACCTCGGCGGCCCCGAAGCCCCCGGTCAGGGGCGACTTGGCCCCGATGGCGTTGCGGGCCGAGCCGGAGAGGGGCACCCCCGATACCACCCCCGGGGCGAAGACGAGCACGTTCTCGGGGCCCAGGGGGTCCGCGCCCTTGGGTACCCGGCGCAGGAGCTCGTCGAGGATGATGTTCCAGCCACCGTAGTAGCGCCGGTAGTAGGCCTCGTCGTGCTCTTCCACTTCCACGCGACCGTCGGTCAGGTTGACGCGAATCATCTTGCCCGAGTAGCCGTTAGGCATGGCCGAACCTCCTATTGGTTCATAGGCTCCGCATTTTGCGGATCACGGCGGTGGTGAACTCCTCGGTGGTGCCGGAGCCGCCCAGGTCGGGGGTGAGCACCTGTCGCTCGCCGGTGGTCGTCTCCAGGGCTTGCATGATCAGTCGGGCGGCCTCGGCCTGCCCCAGATGCTCCAGCATCATGGCCCCGGCCCAGATGGAGCCGATGGGGTTGGCGATGCCGCGTCCGGCGATGTCGGGGGCGGTGCCGTGGACGGGCTCGAACATGGAGGGGTAGCGGCCGTCGGGGCGGAGGTTGGCGCTGGCGGGGATGCCGAGGCTGCCTTGGAGGGCGCCGCCTAGGTCGGTGAGGATGTCCCCGAAGAGGTTGCTGCCCACCACCACCTCCAAGGTTTGGGGATGGGTGATGAAACGGGCGGCCAGAGCGTCCACGTGGTATTTCTCCGCCGCAATCTCGGGATACTCTCCGGCCACCTGATCGAAGACCTCGTCCCAGAAGACCATGCTGTGGTTGATGGCGTTGCTCTTGGTGGCGCTGGCTACCTTGCCCCGTCCCTCGCGTCGGGCCAGATCGAAGGCGTAGCGGATGATGCGCTCCGTGCCCTTGCGGGTGAAGATGGCGGTTTGCACCGCCACTTCCTCCGGTTGGCCGCGGTGGGCTCGGCCCCCGGCACCACTGTACTCACCTTCGGTGTTCTCCCGGACGCAGACGAAGTTGATGTCCTCGGCGCTTCGCCGCAACGGGCCGGGGATGCCGGGGAGCAGGCGGACGGGGCGGAGGTTGACGTACTGATCGAAGTGCTGACGAATGGGCAGGAGCAGGCCCCAGAGGGAGACGTGGTCGGGCACCCCGGGGAAGCCGACGGCCCCCAGGTAGATGGCATCGAACTGGGCGAGGGTGCCCAGGGCGGTGTCGGGCATCATCTGGCCGGTGCGCAGGTAGTACTCGCAGCCCCAATCGAACCGCTGCCAGTTGAGCTCGCAGTTGCCCACGATATCGGCGGCGGCATCCATCACGTCCATGCCCGCAGGGATGACCTCTTGCCCGATCCCATCCCCGGCGATGACGGCTATCTCGTAAGTTGGCACGGGCTCACTCCTTATGCCAAGAGAGGCGCGATCAGCCCCTCGTAGTTGCGACGCAGCGCCTCGGGAGTAACGATGCCTCCCTGGCGATCTCGGCCCGATTCGTAGAGGAAGGGCCCGGAGTAGCCGGCTTGGCGGAGGGCCGCCAGGGCTTCCGCCCAGTCAATGATCCCCTGGCCGGGGAGCCAATGCCGCTCGTCCACCCCGTCATTGTCGGAGGCGTGTACGGTGAGGATACGCCCGGCCAGGCCGGCAATGTTGGCCACCAGGTCCGACCCCAGGTTGGCGTGGTTCAGGTCCAGGCAGATGCCGCCCAAGCCGTGGTTCGTCCCGTCGAGGAGATAGTCCAGCTCGGCGACGCTGTTTCCCGGACAGGTGCGGGGGAGGAACTCTACCGCCATCCTTAGCCCGAGGTCCCGACAGCGCTCCCCCACTTGGGCCAGACTGTCGCGGGAGGCATCCAGATAGGCGGCCCGCTGCTCAGGGGGCACGGGCTCGGCCCCGCCGTGGACCACCGCCAGGCGGGCTCCCAGGTCCACGCCCACGTCGAGAGCGGCCAGCACCACGTTCAGGCTCCGGCCGCGCACCTCGGCATCGGGGGAGGAGAGGTCCAATCCCCCGCCGAAGGGGGTGTGTACCGACCAGCACTCCAGCTCGGCCCGTTGCAGGAGCCGAGCCCAGTACCCGGCGGCGTCCGCTTCGTCGGCCTTCAGGGCCACCTCGCAGCGGCGGGCCCCGGCGACTCGGGCGGTCATCAGGGACTCCTCCCGCGATTCCGAGGGGAAGCAGGCGGTCGAGAAGGCGAAATCGAGGCTTGCGGTCTCCACTGGTGGCATTGCTCCTTAGGTAAGACCCTTATGAACGTTGTCGAAATAACCCGGGTATCGTGGGTGGGATGGCCCCCCGACCTCGGTCGAGGGGCTCTTCGCGTGCGATGACCTGGTTATTTCGGCAATCTCCATTAGGGACTCAAGGTCAGAATGTGAGGTAAGCACACTATGAGGCCGACGATAGCGGCGCCGATGGAGGCCACCAGGGTGGCCCCGGCGGCGGCGTCCTTGGCCCGACGGGCGGTCTCGTGGTACCCGGGGCTGGCCAGATCCACCGCGTGTTCCAGGGCGGTATTGCCCAGTTCGGCGGTGAAGACCAGGGCCATGCATAGGACCACGGTGGCCCATTCCGACCCCCTGAGCCGAAACAGCAACCCCGCCGCCAGGGCCACCAGGGCGATGCCGGACTGGATCTTGAGGTTCCGCTGGCCGACGAAGGTAGTCCCTA
>JBBQIE010000343.1:0-3766 GCA_038324625.1 Anaerolineae bacterium
CTGGACATATCGGCATTTCTCCATTCGGCTTTAGCACCATCACGCGCCGATAGCCCGTGGATGCGTCAAGTTCGCCCTGCCGCCACGCTCCGCCGTAGGGGCGAATCTTGTATTCGCCCTCGGTTGCCGGGCGAACGCAAGGCAGGCGAATACAAGATTCGCCCCTACGGCGGAGCGTGGCGGCAGGGCGAACTTGACGCATCCACGGGCTATCGGCGCGTGATGGTGCTAAAGCCGAATGGAGAAATGCCGATATGTCCAGTGATAGCATCATTTCGGCATGGGCATTGATCGGAGAGGTTGCGGCCACTATGGCAGAGGCGGTGAGCGACGACCGGCTGCGGGTCCTGATCGTGGACGACCACCCGGTGTTCCGCGAGGGTCTGCGACATATTCTCGAGGCGGATGAGAGCGTTTGCGTGGTGGGCGAGGCGGATACCGGTGACATGGCCCTACGCGAGGCCCGCCGGCAATGCCCCCACGTGGTGATCCTGGATGTCAACATGCCCACGCTGGATGGGCTCCAGGCGGCCCGGCGCATATGTGAGAAGCACCGGGACATGCGGGTCATGCTCCTGACCGCCTTCCACGATGAGGAGCAGATGATGCGGGCCTTGCGGGCGGGCGTATCCGCCTACTATGCCAAGGATGTCCCTCCCGAGGACCTGATAGCGGCTCTGCACGAGGTTCGTCGTGGCCGCTACGTGGTGCAGGGCCGGTCCATGAGCCGGGGAGAGCTGGGACGATGGCTCACTAAGCGTCTCGGTGACGCGGCCCAGGGGGGCGAGCTGCCCGAGGAAGTGTGTGTGCCTCTGACCACCAGGGAGATGGAAGTCCTCCAGTGCGTGGCTCAAGGTATGAGCAACAAGGAGATCTCCCGGCATTTGGAGATAAGCGAGCAAACGGTCAAGAACCACATGAGCGCCGTCCTGCGCAAGCTGAGCGTGGACGACCGCACCCAGGCGGCCATGTACGCCGTGCGCCACGGATGGGTGCGGGTGCAGGATTTGACGGTGCAATCGTGAGGAGCAGGGGGATTTACGGAAGATTTACGGAGATAGTACCCAATACCTATTCATGTTTTTGGCCCTTTTGCCTATATTAGAAGTGCAAGGAGGCAACAGCGCGGCAGCAGCAAAGATTTATGGAGCCCCCATTCAAGCTGCTACCGGCTGAAGCCTGAGGAAAATCGGAAACGCGAAAGGAGGTGACTGAAGTGTTGTGGAGCTTGATGCCGTACGTACTGCGCGCCATGGATGCCGTCCGCAAACCGTTCCATCGTGAAGAGGGGCAGGGCTTAGTCGAATATGCATTGATCCTGGTGCTGGTGGCGCTCGTGGTGATCGCGGCTTTGATCCTCCTGGGTGGCCGAATCGGCAACGTATTCGGGACGGTCAACAGCAGCCTCGACCCGACCTCCATCTCCGCGCAGGCAACTGCGATGGCAGGCAGTTAGGCGTAGGAGTCACGCTGACCTTCTAGGTCGCCAAGTGACGAAAGAGCAGTGGCCGAGCCCCACGAGCTGCGCATGGCGGAGTGGGGCTCGGCTTTCTATTGAACGGTGGATAGGGACCATGAGAGAGAAGTGGAAGCACATCGCGGGGGAAGAGGGGGCAGCCCTGGTGGAGACCGCTTTCGCCAGCGTCTTCCTCACCTTGCTGGTGATGGCTATCTTCGAGTTCGGCATGGTCTTCTCTTCCTATTCGGCGGTGATTAGTGCCTCTCGGGCCGGGGCCACCTACGCCTCCATGCATCCCAGCCCCCTGGACCCGGACTACGGCCGCTATGCCGACATCGCCCGTAACGAGGCACGGGCGGCCTTCATGGACATGACCCAGGTCAGCGTTTTGCCCCCGGACACCCCCGAGGGGACCGATCCCGGACAGCCGCTGGCGGTGACGGTGAGATACCGTCTGCGGACTTTCAGCAGCGGCATCTCCCTACCGGTCTTCGGCCGGTTGGGACTGCCGACTTCCTACATGGTTAGTTGGACTACCACGGTGGCGATTAGATGATGAGAGAGAGGCTTCGCTTACTCAGGCGCGAATCCCAGGGCCAGGAGACCATCGAGTTCGCCCTCACCATTCCCCTGGTGATGGGAATGCTGGTCGGCTTCTTCTATGCCGGCATTCTCCTGTATAGCCAGGTGACCCTGACCAATGCTGCTCGGGTGGGCACCAGCTTCCTGGTTCGCAATCCTTTGGCAACCGACGGCGAGGTGGAGGACATGATCCGGGCCCAGCTCGGAGTCCTGGACCCCACGGCCGTGACTATAGAGATTGAGCCCCCGCGTGACGACCGTGTCCCCTATGTACAGATTGACGTCAGTCTCCGTTATCGGGCGCCGCTTCCTACCATATCCCTTCCGAACTTGGCGGGAGGGCCGCCCATCACCATTGTGCGACCGCTTCACCTGCGAGCGGATTCCACATTGAACGTGGAGTGAAGGAGGGTACATGAAGCGCATCTGGAACTGGTTGATTACTAGGCAGAAGGGTCAGTCCTTAGTCATCGTGGCCATCGGCATGGTGGCCCTTCTCAGTGTGGCCGGGCTGGTGGTGGACGTGGGCAACGCCTATGCCCTGCAGCGCAAGGTGCGCAACGCCGTGGATGCCTCTGCCCTGGCGGCGGCCAGGGAGATGGCCCGTCAGGGGGCGACCAGCAACGCCAACGTCCTCAGCGCTGCCCGGCGGTTCGCCTCCCTCAACTATATCGCCGAACCGGACTTGGAGGTCTGGTACGCTGATATTGACGGTAACCCTTTGCAGCCGGTGAATAACGACGGCTTCAGCCCGCCCACCGAGGTGGATGGGACCGAGGTGGCCTCAGTCCTGGTCCAGGGCCGGGGGTCAGTCAGCACCTACCTGGCTCACCTGGTGGGGGTCCATTCCTTCCGCTCCTCCGAGAGTTCCGTGGGCCGCATCCTGTGTGGGGCCTGCTCCGCCGGCGGTGACGGCGAGGGCCTCTTCCCGGCGGCCATCTCCGCCGCCTCCTTCGCCAGCTCCGACGGGAAGCCGGTGATGGGCATGGAGTACACCTTCTGGGGCGACCACGCCGCCCCCGGCAACTTCGGGTGGCTGTCGTGGGATGGTTCAGCGAACATCCCCACCCTGGTGGCCAACATCAACGACCTAACTCGCTCGGGGCGTCGGAGCGTGGGCGATTTGATTCCCTCCTGCCCAGGGGCCTCGGCCTCTCCCAGTGTCAGGTCGGCTCTCCAGGCGCGACTGAACACCCATGTCACTCTGCCGGTATACGATCAGGTGACGGGAGAGGGAGCACACGCCAGCTACCGGGTGGTGGGCTTCGTTCGGGTTCTACTGACCAGCTTCCGGCTCACGGGGCCGGACCGGGACAAGTACATCCGGGCTCAGTTTACCGACTGGACCCTGCCCTCCGGCGAGGGCGGCTGCGCCGATATGGGCGTGTGCGTGGTCAAGCTGCGCCCGCCCATGACCGAGCGGCGAAGCATCACCGGGGTGGTCTCCATCTGGCTGCCGCGGCTGAATGAGGGGGTGGTGCCCTCCAACGAGCACCGTCCGGTGGACGTGGTGAACGTGATGGACATCTCCGGGAGCATGAGCTACCGCTGGGGCCCGGGCTCGGAGGTGAAGCTGGCCACGGCCAAGCGCGTGCTCACCGAGTTCAACGGCTATCTCCTGCCCGACGAGGGGGACCGGGTCGGCCTGGCCACCTTCCCCCGGGTGACGAGTGGCAGTTGGTACACTCTGCTCTGTGGATCGAGCTGGAAGAATACCTACTACAT
>JBBQIE010000344.1:0-3757 GCA_038324625.1 Anaerolineae bacterium
ATATCCGGCGAAGAAGCGCACCTGATCGGCGATGCCTGGACCCATTGCCCCCAACGGTAGCGGCTCACCAAACAGGCTCACCCTGCCGTCCAGCCGGCTGATCTCGACCGGGATTACCACATTGCCTACCGTCTTCTCGGACTTCTGCTGGTAGTCGAGCAGTTGCAGGTCAGGCGCGGTATAGTCCTCGTACTGCACCCCGGCGATGAGGCTGGTGTCGGCTATCAGCGTCTCCACCAGGTCCCAGGGAAGCATGTCACCGGCGAAGATGGTGATTACCGGGGGCAGGAAACCCTCCTCCACCCGGATCACCGGCATGGGCTTGCCGCCGATTGCCGACCGCACCCGCATCTCGCCGCCGTCCAGGGCCAGGGCCACCGACTCGAAGCCCTCGAAGTACCGGAGCACCACCGGGCCGGGGTTGAACCCGGTGTCGAAGCCCTCCACGACGATGTTTCCGCCGGTGAAGGCAGCGTTGATGGGACGCCCCAGCCGGATGGCCATCCCCACGTCACCCGGCTGATCGGCCACATACAGACCGGCCTGCACGCGGGTATCTTGCAGCCAGTTCAGGGCCAGGTCCGCCATCCGCCGATTCTCGGGGCTGAGGGTGAAGCCGGCAGTGCTGCCCAGGGTGTCAGCGTTGTCAAGGAGATAGGTGGGGTTGAGGCCGAGGACCAGCCACTCATCCCCGCCCAGCGCCAGGCCCACCCCGTTGCCGACCAGCGTCAGCTGCAACTGGTCCAGGCCCAGGCCATCGAGAGGCGGAGCCTGGAGGATATCCAATCCCGGCACCACCAAGTTGAGGCCGAGAGTCCCCGGGTCAATGCCGCCGATGGAGAGCAGCCGTCCCTCGGGGGAGATGACGGCGCCGAGATCAATCTCGTTCAGCCGGTCACCACTCAGATCCACCGGGATCGAGCTATCATTGAGATTCAGGGCCAGGTCCTTGCCCGCCGGGAAGCGCACCACGACGGCGGTCCCCACCCGGCTGAACCAGGAGCCAATGCCCTTGAACCCAGGGGCGAACTCTCCGAATAGGGTGTCGAAGGCCGCCTCTCGTATGGTGAGAGCCGCCACCGGCACCCCATTGAGGAGAATAGCGCTCTCCTCTCCCTGCTTCACTAGGGCCAGCGCCTGAACTCCGCTCTTGGTCGCGAGATCGAGGTAGGCCGCGTCCAGCACCAGGGGCGGAAGGCCCAGACCCAGAGCCTGGTCCAAGGCCGTCAAGGTGCGGGAGTCGAAAGGCCCCCACTCACCGCGATAGGCCGCCACCCAATCGCCGGAGTCCTCGAACTGGACCTCCAGGAGCACGGAGGCGGGGTCCTCGGCCTGGCCCGGTGGGGCGGCCGCAATAGGGGCCACTCCCGCCAGGACCAGAAGGGCAGCGAGGAGGAATCCGAGAAGCGGGTACTTCGGTCTACCCATGGCCATACTCCTTGTGCTCTCGGTATGGACGATTGCCTTCCTGCCCAGACCCATCGAGGTCCGACTCTCGCGACTCCCAGGTTGGAACCGCCACCGGCCCAGGGACGCTCTCCCGGTCCCCCCGCCGGCATCAGAGTGCAGGTACGCGCGCCGGGTGCAGTATAGCATGTGTGCCAAGTCTGTCTAGCACGAAATGGCCTTGGATCCGGGCTCTTCGAGGACTAATCCCCAGGTGAGGCGTGGCCCCTTAGCGGGAGTTAACGCCGCCCCGTGGCAGCGACGGACGAAGCCGCCGGCACGGGTACATTGCCAATTCTGCCGTAATTGACTAGACTGATCATTCGGAGCCGTGATCGCCGTGATCTCGGCCCAAGAATCACGCACACTACAGACTAAGCGGGCCGAGTTCAGTCCTTGGCTTTGCTGAGCCAAGGAGAACCTAATGAGCTTCGACCACTTCCCTCTAGACGCGCGCATCGCGGCGGGCATCAAAGCCGCGGGCTTCACCACCCCCACCCCCATCCAGGAACAGGCCATCCCCATCGTGCTCCAAGGGCGCGATGTCCTGGGAACGGCCCAGACCGGCACCGGCAAGACGGCCGCCTTCGCCCTGCCCATCCTACAGCGGCTTCTCACCGGGCCCAAGCGGAAAGTGAGGGCCCTCATAGTGGCCCCTACCCGCGAGTTGGCCGAGCAGATTCACGAGATGACCCGCGACCTTGCCCGCAAGACCGGGCTGACCAGCGTCACCGTCTACGGCGGCGTGGGCAAAGCCCCTCAGATCGCCGCCCTGCGGCGGGGCGCCGAGATCGTGGTAGCCTGCCCCGGCCGTCTCCTCGACCTCCTCGGCGACCGGTACATAGACCTCTCGCACGTCGAGGTCCTGGTCCTGGACGAGGCCGATCGCATGTGCGACATGGGCTTCCTGCCGGACATCCGCCGCATCCTCAAGGCGGTGCCGGCGCAGCGTCAGACCCTCTTCTTCTCGGCGACTATGCCGGCGGAAATCGCCAGACTGGCACAGGACATCCTCAAAGATCCGGTGACCGTGCAGGTCGGCGAAATCGCCCCGGCCGAGACCGTGTCTCACGCTCTCTACCCCGTGCCCGACAGCCTGAAGAAGCAACTACTCCTGGCCACCCTGAACCAGACCGCCACCGGGCGGGTGCTCATTTTCACCCGCACCAAGTACCGGGCCCGCAATCTGGCTCGTGACCTCGTGGCCCGCGACTTCCGCGCCTCCGCCTTACAGGGCAACATGTCCCAGTCGCAGCGCCAGCGAGCCTTCAACGGCTTCCGCGACGGCAAGTACGACATCCTGGTGGCCACCGACATCGCCGCTCGGGGCATTGACGTATCCCAGATCACCCACGTGATCAACTTCGACATGCCCGATACCGTGGATGCCTACACCCATCGCATCGGCCGCACCGGCCGGGCCGAACTGACCGGCGAAGCCTTCACCTTGGCGGTCGAGTCGGATGCCTCCATGGTCCACGAGATTGAGAAGGCCCTGGGCACCCCCATCGAGCGGCGACGCCTGCCCGGTTTCGACTACGGCATGTTCGCCCCCGAGCGGCAGTTCCAGAAGGCCCCCTCGGTCGGGAGACGGTCGTTCGGGCCCTCACGCCGAAGCAGAAGCTCCCGGCCTCGCCAAGGCATGAGCCAGACCTCGGGGCGCTAGGCCCCAGCCGGCCGCCCTAACGATCGGGCTTTTCCTGTGAGTTCGGCGGGTATAACGCCTTGCTCGAGATGGCGTTATACCCGCCGGATTTCCGTTTCGCCCCGCGTTCCCCGTCGGTTCCCTGAGAAGCACGAGACACCCAGGCCGGTGATGGAAATGACGAAACCTCCGATGAAAGCCCCCTGCCCCGGAAACTCGACCAGCGAACCTCAGGGGCTGTGTTTTCGCCCAACGCCCGTCAGGGTATGATGTGCCTTGGAAGCGGACGAAGCAGAAACCGTTAGCCCCGGCAGGGCCGGGTGGCGATACCGACCCCGAGTTCTTGACCCTGGCTCAGATAGGAGATCCCTCATGATAAAGAGGTGGCTCGACGTCTTTGGGATTCCAGTCGCGGAACCGGTTCCGGCCCTGGCGGGCAACCGCACCTCGGCCGCCTCTAAGCCCACAGAGCCCTGGGTGGCGTTCGCGGCCGACGGCTCCAACAAGAAGACCGTGCGGGTCACGCGGCGCCGGCGCCCCACCTCGGAGCTGGGAGGGCGCGAGCGAGCCGAGGCCCCGAGACGCGATCAGGGGGACAACCAGGGCCCGTCCTCGGGTGGCGGGGGCGGAACGTCAGGGGGCGGCATGTTGCCCTCGTTCGGTGGG
>JBBQIE010000345.1:0-3754 GCA_038324625.1 Anaerolineae bacterium
AGACCGTCATCGCGCCAGACTTCTTCGAGTCGTAAACGCAGTAACCTTGCGCGTAGTTCTCGGTGTATTTGCCGATGATCTTGATGGAGTTCTTGTTGGCCCCCACCGTGCCGTCCGACCCCAGGCCCCAGAAGACGGCCCGGACCACGTCCTCGGGCTCCACATCGAAGTTGGGGTCGAAGTCGAGGCTGGTATGGGTGACGTCGTCCACGATACCGATGGTGAAGTGGTTCTTGGGTCGCTCGGCGGCCATCTCCTCCAGCACCCCCTTGACCATGCCGGGGGTGAACTCCTTGGAGGAGAGCCCGTAGCGCCCGCCGATGAGCTGGATGGCGCGATCCTGGCCCGGGTCCTCGTGGAGGGCGGCCATGACGTCCTGATATAGGGGTTCGCCGATGGCGCCCGGCTCCTTGGTCCGATCCAACACTCCCAGCACTCGGGTGGTAGGGGGTAGAGCCTGGAGGAAATGCTCGGCGGAGAAGGGGCGATAGAGGCGAACCTTCACCATGCCCACCTTCTCTCCCTGCTCGACCAGCCGGCGGACGGTCTCCTCGGCGGTCTCGCAGCCGGAGCCCATGAGCACCAGCACCCGCTCCGCGTCCGGGGCGCCCACGTAATCGAACAAGCGATACCGGCGCCCCACCCGCGCGGCGAAGCGGTCCATCGCCCCTTGGACGATGCCGGGCACCGCTAGGTAGTAGGGGTTAGCCGCCTCCCGTCCTTGGAAGAACACATCCGGGTTCTGGGCCGTCCCCCGGATGACTCCCTTCTCAGGGGCCAGGGCCCGCGCCCGGTGGGCCCGCACCCACTCCTCGTTAATCAGACGACGGATATCGGCATCGCTGAGCTTCTCGATCTTGGCCACCTCGTGGGAGGTGCGGAAGCCGTCGAAGACGTGCAGGAAGGGCACCCGCGCCTCCAGGGTGGCGGCCTGGGCGATGAGGGCGAAGTCCATCACCTCCTGGACCGAGTTGGCGAACAGCATCCCCCATCCCGCCGACCGCGTGGCCATGACGTCGCTATGGTCACCGAAGATGGAGAGGGCGTGGGTGGCCAGGGTGCGGGCGGCCACGTGAAACACGGCGCTGGTTAGCTCCCCGGCGATCTTGTGCATATTGGGGATCATGAGGAGGAGGCCCTGGCTGGCGGTGAAGGTAGTGGTGAGGGCCCCCGTCTGCAGGGCCCCGTGAGCCGCCCCCGCCGCTCCCGCCTCCGACTGCATCTCCACCACCAGGGGGACGCTGCCCCAGATGTTGGTCTTCCCCCAGGAACTCCATTCATCGGCGTGCTCCCCCATGGGGGAGGAGGGAGTGATGGGGTAGATGGCGATCACTTCGTTGGTCTTGTGGGCGACGTAAGCGGCGGCCTCGTTGCCGTCAATGGTGACGTATTCCGGGGCCATGAGCACATCTCCCTGATACAACACAAATGGAATCAAATATTGACTGTGGTCATTATATCGGGGCGGTGGGGGGCGGCAAGAGCGGACCGGTGGTGAGGGGACAGTGGGTATCGGGGAACGTGGCCTCGGCCCACTGAGTCCACCCCCGTCCACTAGCCAAACGGCAGGGGCTCCGCCATACTAGCGCTTCACGTTCAATGAGGAGCCCCATGACAGAGCCCACCCGGCCCGAAGACAGCGTCTCTTCCCTCTCTTTGCGAGGATTGGCGGAGCGAATCCTGCGCGATCAGCCTTGGGACGACGCGGAGTTGGCCGAGCTGAGCACCCGCGAGTTGATCCACGAGCTGCGAGTGTACCAGGTGGAGCTGGATACTCAGAACCAGGAGCTGCGCCGGGCTCAGACGGACCTGGCCGAGTCCCGCGACGCCTACCTCGACCTCTACGACCGCGCCCCGGTAGGCTACCTCACTCTCGACCGCGACGCCCTCGTGCGTGAGGCCAACCTCACTGTTGCTACTTTCCTCGGCGTGAGCCGCGAGAGCCTGATAGGCAGGCCTTTCCTGCGCTTCCTCACCCCCGAGGCCATTGGGCCCTTCTACGCTCACCTTCGGGCCGCCATCACCGGGGAGGGTCCACGAGAGAGCGAGGTGCTCCTGAACCGAGCTGACGGAGCCCGGTTCTGGGCTCGGCTGGACAGCGTCGGCGTCAGTGATGAGGAGTCCCCCGAGGTACGCTGGCGTACCACCATGACCGACATCTCCGCTCGGCGTCAGGCCCAGGAGGAGGCGGAAGCCGCCAGTGAGCGGGTTCGCCAGAGCGAGGAGCGCTTCCGACGGGTCGTAGATGGGTCCAGCGCCGGCTATATTCGTCTGGATTGGCGGGGCCGCATCGAGCGGGTCAACGAGGCCTGGCTGCGGATGCACGGCTACTCCTCGGAGGACGAGGTCGTGGGACGGAGCTTCACGGAGCTAGTGATGGCTCCCGGGGATGAGGGGTTTGTCGCCGAGGCTGCCGGCGATCTCCTGGAGGGGAAACCCCTGCTCTCGGGGGAGCTGCGACGGCGCTGCAAGGACGGCTCCATTGGGTACGAGCGCTTCTCCTCCCAGCCGATATTCCGGGAGGGCGAGGTGGTGGCGGTGGAGAGCTTCATCATTGATACCACCGAGGCCCACCATCTCGAGGAGCAGTTGCGCCAGGCCCGCAAGATGGAGACGGTGGGCCAACTGGCGGGGGGTGTGGCCCACTACTACAACAACTTCCTCACCGGAATCATCGGCGCGGCGGAGGTGGTCCTTGGCAGCCTCTCGCCGGACCACCCCGCCCAGGAAGATCTTCGCTTGATGCTGGAAGCGGCCGAGCGCGCCGGCGACCTTACCAGCCAGCTTCTCTCCTTCTCCCGGCGGCAGATGCTGATGACTCGGCTCATGAACCCGAATCAGATCGTGGAGCGGGTGGCGCGCATGTTGCGCTACCTGGTGCCTGATGGCGTCGAGCTGGCCGTTGTCCCGGACCCGGACCCCTGGTCGATCAAGGTGGATGCGGCTCAGGTGGAGCAAGCCCTCATCGCCCTGGTCGTCAACGCCGTCGAGGCCATGCCCGACGGGGGCGTGGTGACCGTGAGGGTGGAGCGGGCAGTTCTGAGGCCCGAGGACATAGCCGACTGGGCCGATGCCGTCCCCGGGGAATACGTGTACCTCCGGGTGAGCGACACCGGGGTGGGCCTCAGCGAAGAGGTGAAGAAGCACCTGTTCGAGCCTTTCTTCACCACCAAGGGCTTGGGCGAGGGCACCGGGCTGGGGCTGGCTTCCGCCTACGGTATCGCCAAGCAGCACGGCGGCCACCTCACCGCGAACTCGACCCCGGGTCAGGGCGCCACCTTCGATCTCTATTTCCCTCGGACCGCCGGCGCCCCCAGTAAGACGCCCGTTCCCGAGACGCCCACGGTGATAGTGGCTGAGGACGACGAAGTGGTGCGAGAGGTAGTGACGCGGATGGCTCGCATCCACGGTTACACGGTGGTGCAGGCCGCCGACGGGGAGGAGGCGCTTGACTTGGGCCGGAAACATGCTGCCGGGCTGCAACTGCTCATCACCGATGTGGTGATGCCCGGCCTGGGGGGAGCAGAACTGGCCCGGCGGCTACGCGGACTGAAACCGGACCTGAAGGTCCTCTACATCTCCGGCTACTCCGAGGACCCCCGCCCCGACCTGGAGTCCGAGCCGGGCACCGACGTTCTCCGCAAGCCCTTCAGCTCCGGCACCCTGGCCAAGGCCATTCGGGGATTGGTGGTGAGTGGTTAGTGGGGTCCCATCCGCCCAGTCCACCCCAGTGCATTTGGTCCGTTGAGTTTCG
>JBBQIE010000346.1:0-3750 GCA_038324625.1 Anaerolineae bacterium
TTCCAGACGCCGAGGTCCCCTTCCCACTGCACGCTCGGCGGCTGCTTCTCCACCTTCTCATGCTCTTTGATGGCATAGCGCCACAGACGGCGGGCCGACTCCTTGGTCACATCCCGAACCACGTTCCGGTTCCGCAGGTCCCGCAGAGCGTGATAGCGTGCTCCCTTGCGTTCCTCCGCCGAGACTACCTCCACCCCGGTGCGGGGAGGCATGACCTTGAAGGTCGCCGGTTCCTCGGCCGCCATTCCATCGCCCTCAGCGGCTTCGGCCTCTTGTTCCCCCGACTGCTTGGCCACAATCTGAATGATCTCGTCCCGGACGGCCAAGCTGGTCTCTGTCTCCTGGCGTAAGTATATCTTACTTCCCTCCAGGGCGTAAGGCTTCTGCGCACCATTGGGCACCGACAGCATCAAGGCCGTCTTGCCCTTGGTCTTCATGGGCGAGATCTCGACCTCCAGGGCTGGGGTGATCCGCCGCTGAATGTCGGTACGGATGGCGGAAACGGCGTCGTCCACCCGGTCCACGCCCTTGGGCGGAGAAGAAGCCTTGGCGGAGACTCCCACGTAGATGGTGCCGCCGTTAGTGTTGGCGAAAGCCACCACGTCCCGCAATATCGCATGTAGGCGGCCACCACGACGGCTCATGCTCTCGTGAAAAGACTGCACGATGCTGGGCCCGGCCTCTCGCGCCGCCTGGACGTGATCGAATGGTTCCCGCGCCGCCCGGTATGGCCGCAATCGGGCGAAGTCGTCGCTTTCCAGGACCTCCTTCAGGGCGGCGAAGGTAGGTCGGGGCAAGAGAACCTCCATGGCCCTCCCCCCCACGCCGTACTGGGTGCGGTCCTGGGGGTCATCATCCAGGCGATGGGCATCGGACCCCTGCACCACGTGCATCCGCCGCGGATACTCGGGACGGGAGCCATCGAAGAACTCCGCCGTCCGGTTGCGACGCTTGCTCTCCAGGTCCGTCACTTCCAGGCAATGCAAGTTTCGGTCCTGAGTGAAGGCGATCTTAGTCTGACCGCCGAATCCGAGCCCCTGCAATGCCACCCCGTGGGTGGAGTTGGCGTGAGCGGCGATGACGATGCCACCCGCCTCGTGCATCATGCGATAGGCGGTGAGGACGTCCACGGTGGCCCCCACCTCGCCCGTGCCCTCGTCCAACCGGCCGGCTGGCACTCCCATGCTCAGGAGCAGGTGCTCCAAGTCCCTCACCGGGATGCTATCGGGGAATATCCCCAACACGTGGAATCCAAACGTGGCCGTGAACTCCACTCCCGGGAGCACCAGCATCTTGCGCATCAAGAGCCGATACTCCTCCAGGTACTGCTTCTCCGGCCCCTGCAATCTCTGCAGACTCTCGAGAAACTCTAGATCGCGAATCTCGCTTAGCATCTCGGAGTAACCGCGCACGGTGTTGTGATCGGCGATCCCGATTATGTCGAGCCCGCGTGCGTCCGCTTTCTTCAGGATGTCAAGATAGCTAACCTCAGCCTGCCGAAAGCATGCGCTGGCAGGCGTGTGAACGTGCAAATCGAACTTGTACCAATTCATTATCTCTTGCTTCTTACCTCATCGGGGAGCCTCGGCCATCGCCGATTCTTGGGCCCCCTCGTTTCCCTCAATGTCGAGTGCCAGCGCAGTGTGCAGCGCCTCGCCAATCCTGTCAACGAGAACAAACGTCATCTCGTTGCGCACACTCTCGGGCACATCGTCCAAGTCCTTGCCGTTGCGCTCCGGCAGAATGACCGTGCGCAAACCGGCCCGATGTGCCGCCAATATCTTCTGCTTAATGCCTCCCACCGGCAGGACCTGCCCGCGTAGGGTGATCTCCCCGGTCATGGCCACGTCACTGCTCACCGATCGCCCGGTGAACAAAGACACCAGCGCCGTCACCATGGTCACTCCCGCCGAGGGCCCATCCTTGGGAATGGCCCCCGCCGGCACGTGGATGTGAATGTCGCTTCGGCGCAGTTCTTCGGCATCTATGTGCAAGTCCAAGGCCCGCGACCGGACATAGGTGACCGCCGCCTGCGCTGATTCCCGCATGACGTCGCCCAACTGCCCGGTGAGGGTCAGCTTTCCCTCGCCGGGACTACGGGCCGCCTCGACGAAAGTGATGTCGCCCCCGACCGCCGTCACCACCAGCCCGGTGGCCACCCCCGGAATCTGAGTGCGCTCGGCCACTTCCTGGAAGTACACCGGCTTGCCCAGGTACTCCTCGATGTCCTCGGCGCCGACCACCACCTGCTCGGAGACCGCTTCCTCGCCCACCCGAACCGCCAGCCGGCGAGCCACCGCCCCGATTCGCCTCTCCAGCTCACGAACGCCGGACTCACGGGTATAGTGGCGCACGATCTCCCGCAGGGCCTCGTCCGTGAAGGCCAACTCCTCCGCTCGCAGCCCATTCTCCGCTATCTGCCGCAGCACCAGGTAGTTCCGGGCGATGTGGACCTTCTCGTCCTCGGTGTATCCGTCCAGTTGCAGGATCTCCATTCGGTCCCGCAGCGCGTCCGGGATGGGCTCCAGCAGGTTGGCGGTGGTGATGAAGAGGACCTGCGACAGGTCGAAAGGAACATCCAGGTAGTTGTCCCGGAACTCGGCGTTCTGCTCCGGATCCAGCACTTCCAGGAGGGCCGAGGAGGGGTCGCCGCGGAAATCCCGCCCGAGCTTATCCACCTCGTCCAGCATCATAACCGGATTGCGGGTGCCCACTCGCCTGATCGCCTGGATGATGCGGCCGGGCATGGCTCCGATGTAAGTTCGGCGATGCCCTCGGATCTCCGCCTCGTCGTGGAGCCCGCCCAACGAGGTACGCACGAACTCGCGCCCCATGGCCCGAGCGATGGACCGCCCCAGCGAGGTCTTCCCCACTCCCGGAGGCCCCACCAAACAGAGGATGGCCCCTTCCCGTCGCCGGTGGATCAGGTCACGGGACCCCTCGTCGCCGTCATCCTGGGCGCGCTCGGCCCGCAGCTTGCGCACCGCCAGGTACTCCAGGATGCGCTCTTTGATCTTCTCCAGATCGTAGTGATCCTCGTCCAGAACCTCGCGGGCCCGCCGAAGATCCAGGCTGTCCTCGGTGGCCACGTTCCAGGGCAACACCGCCAGCCACTCCAGGTAGCTCCGGATCACCCCGTACTCGGCTGCCGCCGGGGGCAGGGAGGCCAATCGGCTCAGTTCCCGGTCCGCTTCTCTCCGCGCTTCCTCCGGAAGGCCTGCCTCCTCTATCTTCTGGCGCAGCCTCTCCGCCTCCGCCGTCTGCTCATCGGCCTCGCCCAGTTCGCGCTGAATGGCCTTGAGCTGCTGCCGCAGGAAATACTCCCGCTGGGTTTTCTCCATCTCCGATTGAGCTTCCGTCTGGATCTTCCGCCCCAGTTCCAGCACTTCCAGCTCTCGGTTGAGGACCCCGGTAAGTCGGCGCAGCTTCTCCTTGATGCCGTTGATCTCCAGGATGGCCTGGGCCTCGGCCGGGTCCATCTGGGCGCTGGTGGCCACCAGATAGGCCAGCTGGCGATTGTCGTCCACGTTCATCGCCGCCACCGCCAGTTCCTCGGGCAGATAGGGCACCAGCGCCACCAGTCGCTGGAACTGCGACACGATATTCCGGGCCAGGGCCTGGGTCTCGACGTCGTCCTCGGCCTTCTCCGGCAGTTCCTCCACCTTGGTGATGGGGTAGGGCTGCATCTGCAGCACTTCTACGATGCGGAAGCGCTCCAGCGCCTGCACCATCAGGCGCAACGAGCCGTCC
>JBBQIE010000347.1:0-3729 GCA_038324625.1 Anaerolineae bacterium
GCTCAGCTGCCACCGCTATCCCAACATGCAGACGGGCGACCTCTACGCCTTCCCCACCCGCTGGGTCGGGGCCATGCTCTTCTACAACAAGGACCTCTTCGACGCTGCCGGGATGGACTATCCCACCGGTGAGTGGTCCTACGACGACATGCTCATGGCCGCCCAGCAGTTGACCCAGGTCTCCGGCGACATGGTGGATGTCTACGGGTTGGTCACTCCCGCCGGGCACGTGGCTCTCGACGCCATGATCAAGGCCAACGGGGGCAACGTCGTCAGCCCCGACTACAAGACCTGCCTACTCAATGAGCCCATGGCCATCGAGAGCATCCAGTGGGCGGTGGACAACGTCCTCACCCACAAGGTCTCCCCTTCCCCGGCGGTGCTCCAGGGCTTCGCCGAGGGCGCCTTCGCTTCCCAGAAGGTGGCCATGGAGATCGCCGGCAGCTACATGTGCGCCAACTGGGCCGAGGCCGAGTTCAACTGGGACGTCACCTACGTTCCCAACGGGAGCCAGGGCCGGGTCATGTACGCCGGGCCGGACAGCGTCTGCATCGCCCGCCAGAGTGCCCACAAGGATGCGGCCTGGGACCTGGTGATGGCCTTCGTCAGCCCCGAGATCCAGAAGAGCATGGAGACCCTCAAGCCCGGCACCGTGCCCTTCCTCAAGGAAGCGGCCCAGTCCGAGGGGTTCTTCAAGGTCCCCGGCCAGCCCGCCGGCATCCAGGTCCTCCTGGACATGGCCCCGGTGGCCCGCGGCGCCGACTTCGGCTCTCAGTGGATCGAGTGGCGGTCCACCATCATGAACCAGGAACTGGACCTCGCCTACCTGGGCGAGCGCTCGGTCGAGGAATCGGTGGCGGCGGCGACCACCGCCATCCAGCAGGTCCTCGACTCCGTGCAGTGGCCGGTCTAAGAACCTAAGGTATCGGCGGCCCTCGGGGTACACTCGAGGGCCGCTTGCCCCCACCGCCACCCGGATCGGAGGTACCTAGTGGCAACAGCGACAGCCTCCCTCGGCCGCCGACGTCGCGGCCTGGCCCAGTTCCTGGAGGCGCTACCCTTCCTGCTACCCACCATCATCGGCTTCTTCGTCTTCATTGCCGGGCCGGTCATCGCCGCCCTCGTTCTCGGCTTCACCCAGTGGGACCTGCTGACGCCGCCTAAGTGGGTGGGCCTCGGCAACTACACCCAGATGTTCACCGAGATGCCCCTGTTCTGGAAGACGGTCCGCAATACCTTCCAGTACACGGTGCTCTACATCGCCCCCGGGGTCATCCTTCCCCTGCTGGTGGCCATCTTCATGAACCAGAAGGCGCGGGCCATCAGCATCTACCGCAGCGTCTTCTTCCTCCCGGTGGTCACCTCCACCGTGGCCGTGGCCCTGGTCTGGTTCTGGCTCTACAACCCCGAGTTCGGGGTCATCAACTACCTGCTGCGGCTGGTGGGGATCAAGGGCCCGATGTGGCTGGCCAGTCCCAAGACGGCCATGATGTCCATCGTCATCATGAGCGTCTGGAAAGGTCTCGGCTACACCATGGTCATCTACCTGGCCGGGCTGCAGGGCGTGCCCAATGAGCTGTACGAGGCGGCCGCCATTGACGGGGCCGGCGGCTGGCGCCGTCACCTGCACGTGACCCTGCCCATCCTCACTCCCACCATCTTCTTCGTGGTGGTCACCACGGTCATGGGTTCCCTGCAGGTCTTCGAGCAGACCTACATCCTCACCCAGGGAGGGCCGGCCTACTCCACCACCACCCTCTCCTGGTACATCTACGTGCAGGCCTTCCAGTGGCTGCACATGGGCTTCGGCTGCGCCCTGGCCTACGTGTTGTTCTTCATCATCATGGTCCTGACCCTGATCCAGTTCCGGCTACAGAGAAGGTGGGTCTTCTATGGCTAGAAGAGTGCAGAACTGATGGCGGCCCGCGCGGAGATACGGCCGGGCCGAGGTTACAGCGGGGAGAAGAAGCTGTCCGCCTGGGGGATCATCCGCCGAGCCCTGAAGCCGGTGGTGGTCCACGGCTTTCTGATACTGGCCAGCCTCATCATGGCCCTGCCCTTCATCTGGATGGTGCTCAGTTCCCTGAAGGCCCAGCCGGAGATCTTCATCTTCCCGCCTCGCTGGCTGCCCCGGACGCCTCTATGGAGCAACTACATCGAGGTGACCAAGGCCATGCCCTTCAGCTGGTTCATCTTCAACAGCGTGGAGATCGCGGTGCTGTCGGTCATCGGGCAGTTGCTTTCCGCCTCCCTGGCGGCCTACGCTTTCGCCCGCCTCAAGTTCCCCGGCCGGGAGACCATGTTCCTCATCTGGCTGGGCTGCATGATGATCCCCGGCCAGGTGACCCTCATCCCTCAGTTCATCCTCTTCCGCTCCTTCGGCTGGCTGGACACCCACCTGCCCCTGATCATACCGAGCTTCTTCGGCTCCGCCTTCGGCACCTTCCTGCTGCGCCAGTTCTTCATGACCATTCCCATCGAGCTGGAAGACGCCGCCATCATGGACGGCTGCTCCCGCTATCGTATCTACTGGAGCATCATGATGCCCTTGGCCAAGCCGGCCTTGGCCACCCTGGCCGTCTTCACCTTCATGGGCAGCTGGAACAACCTCCTGGGGCCGGTCATCTACCTGACCACCTACAAAAAGCTGACCCTGCCGGTGGGGCTGGCCTTCTTCCGAGGCCAATACGGCACCGAATGGGCCCTACTCATGGCCGGGGCCACCATAAGCGTCATACCCATCATCGCCCTGTACCTCTTCGCCCAGCAGTACTTCGTCCAGGGCGTGGTGATGAGCGGGATCAAGGGGTAGGTCTCCCCTCTCCTATCGCAATGGGAGAGGGGCCGGGGGTGAGGGCTCCCCCCACATCCTCACTGGAGATCAACACCATGCACGCCGGATTCGCTAAGGCCGACATCACGCCGCCGGTGGGGACCACCCTCACCGGCTACGGGGCCCGGATGGGCCCCGCCCTCGGGGTCCACGATTCCCTCTATTGCCGGGCCTTGGCCCTGGCCGACGGGTCCAGACAGGCCCTGCTCATGGTCACCGACACGCTTGGGTTCGGGCTGGAATACACCCGCCAGGTGAAGGCGCGGGTGGCCGAGGCCACTGGGGTCCCCGTGGAGGACATCATCCTGGCCGCCACCCACACCCACGCCGGGCCGGCCAGCGTCTTCCTGCAAGGTTGCGGCGACTTGGCCCTGGACTGGCTGGAGGGCTTCCCGGCCCAGGCAGTGGACGCCGCTCTCGCCGCCCTGGCGGACCTGTCCGAGGTGGAGGTCCGCTTCGGGGCGGTGGACGTACCCGGGGTGGCCGTCAACCGCCGCGACCGGGAGAATGGCCCGGTGGACCAGGAGCTATCGGCGGTCTGGTTTCAGGATGCCGGTGGGCGGGTCAAGGGAGCGCTGCTGCACTTCACCTGCCACTCGGTGGTGATGGATGCCGACAACCGCCTCATCTCCGCCGACTACCCGGGCTCCCTCTGCGCTCAAGCCGAGGAGCTGATCGGGGCCCCCTGTATGTTCATTCAGGGGCCCTGTGGGGACATCAACCCCGCCGACCGTATGACCTTCGAGGCGGTGGAGAGGACGGGGGCCAAGCTGGCCCAGGCCGCCGCCGAGCTGGTGCAGGGAGGCGGAGCTCCCATCCAGGGGTCCGGCCTCTCGGTCCAGTCGGTCGCCCTCTCGCTGCCTCTCATGTAGCCCCCCGCCTACGCCGACCTGATG
>JBBQIE010000348.1:0-3727 GCA_038324625.1 Anaerolineae bacterium
GCCCGGGCGGCGGCATCGTCGTCGATGTGCTCGATCACCCCGTGCAGCCGCACCGTCCCGAAAGCGGAGTCCGGGATGGGAAGCCTTTCCGCCCGGCTGGTGGCCACCGGGAGGCCGGCCTCCCGCGCCCGCGGCAGGTTCACCTCGTCCAGGTCCACCCCGAAGGAGTCCATCCCCTCCTGCTGGAACCGCCGCACGTACACCCCCACCCCGCAGCCCACGTCCAGCATGGGGGAAGGGTCGGCGGCGAAGTGGGGGCGCATCATCTGAAAGCGGCGCTCTTGGCCGAACCCCCACACGTAGCTGGGCCGGCCCAGGACCGCCCCCCGCTGAAGGTCTTCGGTCATGGGAACCTAACCCCCCAGCGGCAGGCGCTGCGCTTCTGCCTATTGCGCCAGGCAGTAGCCTGGCTATTCCCCCTTCCCTGCGAAGGAAGGGGGAGCCGGAACTCCCCTCTCCCATCGCGATGGGAGAGGGGTCCAGCCACTCGGTGCGCCAAGTGGCTTGGGTGAGGGCTTCCCATCACTCCTCCTCACCGTCCGCGGTCCCCTCGGCTTCGTCGACCGGCTCGGGCTCCTCGATCAGCAGGCTGTGGCTGCTGTAGGGGCCATCCACCTCGGCGCTGATGGTCCCTCGTTGGATCAGGGTGTCTATCAGGCGCGACGCCCGGCTGTATCCCACCCGCAGGTGTCTCTGGAGCATGGTGGTCGAGGCCCGGCCCTCCTTGTGTACCACTTCGATGGCCTCAGAGAGCATATCGTCCTCTTCCTCATAAGAGCCGTCCTCGGACCAAAGCTGGGTCTGGACGAAGTGGTCGTTGTCGGCCTCCGGCACCGGCGTCCGTTTCCAGAACCGGACCAGGGCGGCGATCTCCGGGTCGGACACGTTGCATCCTTGCGCCCGCACCAGCCGGTTGCTGGCGGGGGACATGAACAGGAGATCCCCCCTACCGAGAAGGCGCTCGGCGCCGGGCACGTCCACGATGACCCGTGAGTCCACCATCGAGGACACGGCGAAGGCGATCCGGGCTGGAAAGTTGGCCTTGATGAGGCCGGTGATCACGTCCGTGGAGGGCCTCTGGGTGGCCACCACCAGGTGGATGCCGGTGGCGCGGGACATCTGGGCCAACCGGCAGAGGGCCCGCTCCACGTCATAGGGGGCGCTCATCATCAAGTCGGCCAGCTCATCCACCACGATGACCACGTGAGGCAGGGGCCGGTTGCCCTCTTTCTCGATGCGGCTGTTGTAGCCCTTGAGATCGCGGGCTCCCACCTCGGCGAAGGCGGTATAGCGGCGGTCCATCTCCCGCCCGGCCCACTTGAGGGCGCCAATGGCCTCATCGGGATCGGATACCACCTTCCCCACCAGATGCGGGACGCCCTTGTAGATGGCCAGTTCCACCCGCTTGGGGTCTATCAGGATCATGCGCAGGCTGTCGGGGGTGTTGCGAGCCAGCAGGGAGCTGATGAGGGCGTTGATGGCCACCGACTTCCCGGAGCCGGTGGCCCCCGCCACCAGCAGGTGCGGCATCTTGGCCAGGTCGGCGATCACCGGGCTGCCGGAGATGTCCCGTCCCAGGGGGAGAGCCAAGGGCGCGGCCTGTCTCTGGAACTCCGGGCTGAGGAGGACGCTGCCCAGGGACACCATCTGCGTCTGAGGGTTGGGCACCTCGACGCCCACCACGTTCCGGCCGGGAATGGGTGCCTGGATGCGCACCGGCGACGCCGCCAGGGCCAGGGCCAGGTCGTCGGCCAGGGCGGAGATCTTGTTCACCCGGATGCGCATCCGCCGGACCTTGCCGTCGGCGGAGCGCCTCTCCAGGTATCCGGGCTTCACCGCGAACTGGGTGATGGCCGGGCCCTTCTGCGCCTCCACCACCTCCGCCGGCACCCCCAGGCTGGCCAGGGTCTGCTGGATGATCACCGCCCTCTCTTCCACCAGGTCGTCGGTGACTTCCAGCTCCTTCGATACCTCGAAGATGGAGGCCGGGTCGGGCAAGGACCACTCGGACTCGGGGGCCAGGATGGCCTCCTCCGCCGGGTCCTCCTCGGGCTCCGCCCGCCGCTGAGGAATCACCTTCACCGGGGCGACAGAGGAACGGCGCGTCACTGGCGTGGCATCGGCGGGAGGCACGATGATGCGCTGGAGCTTGTCCGGCTCGGGCTCCGGCTCGATCGCCAGGGGCGGGAACGTGGCTGGCTGGGAACGGGAGCGGCGGCCAATGGCCGCCGATCTCAGTCCGGGGCGCACCGCCCCCTCGGCCGGGGAAGCGGTCTTGCGCATAGTGGCCACCGCCGTCCCCACCGCCGACCACCAGACTCGGAAGGCTCGCGCCGGCGAGATGTCGAAGGCGATCATGGCCCCGATCAGGACGAGAGCCACGGAGAAGAAGTAGGCCCCCAGCCGGCCCATGCCTCGGACCAAGAGGCTGGATAGGGCCCAGCCGAAGTATCCCCCGCCGTAGCCGGCCACCGAGAGCTCGAAGGGGTTAGGCAGCCGCCGCAGGAGATGCGTGGTCCCCAGGGCGCTCAGGAGCAGAAGCGCCGCCCCGGTGGCCCGCGTTAGGTGTATCCGGCGGCGCTTCACCCCCAGCCAGTAGGCGCCCGCTGCCAGGGCCACGGGCAGGAGAAAGGCGGACCAGCCGAGAAGCCGTTGCAGGAAATCCGCCCAGCCTCGGGTGATGACCCCGGTGCCGGGGGCGAGGAGGGAGAGCAGGCTGAACCCGGCCAGGGCCAGGCTGCCGACGAGCGCCACTCGCCGCCAGGGCCAAGGGGGGAGCGTGGGCCGACTCGGCAGGCGCCACGAGGCCCACGGCCACCCCTTCTTCTTCCTGGTCCTGCTGGTTCTCCGCTTGCGGGTCGGCATTCATCTCCTCTTGGAGGGGAACCTCTCCCCCAAGCCATTTGGAGTACCAAATGGCTGACCCTCCCCTGAGAAGGGAGGGGTGACTCGGCTCCCCCTTCCTTCGTAGGGAAGGGGGAATAGGCAGAAGCGTAGCGCCTGCCGCCGGGGGGGGTTAGGTTCCCCTCACCCCTATGCTCGCAATGCCCGTGCCAAGGCCGACTACCCGGTGGTCACCGCAACTTCCTTGCCCGAGGCTGCCGATCGGCGGATGGCATCGAGGACCCGGACCACTTGTAGGGCCTCGTCCCCGGTGGAGATGAGGGGCTTCTCCGGGTCGCGGATGCAGTCCACGAAATGCTGCTGGGGGCTGACGCGCTGCATCTCCCGGAGCTCTACCAGGGTGCTCTCCATGAGCCCGCCGTCCTCGCGGAAGACCGTGGGCGGCTTGAGCAGGATGCCGGCCTCGCTCCCGAACACCCGCACGTTCCACTCCGGCTCCTGATGCGCCCCCCAGGAGACGTCCACGAAGGCGGCGGCCCCGTTCTGGTAGCGGATGAAGGCGGAGGCCAGCTCGTCCACGTCGAACTTGACCCCCTTCTGGGCCGCCTCGTCGTCGTACAACATGCGGAAGGTGGTGGCGGAGACGGACTTCGGTGTCGGGCAGCCCATGAACCACCACATCAGGTCGTAGGCGTGTACCCCGATGTCCATGAGGGCTCCGCCCCCGGCCTTCTCCGCATCGAGGAACCAGGGCCCCCGGCCCATGATCCCGGTGGGGGGGAAGTGGATGGTGGGAACGGAATGGCGCCGGATCATGGAGGCTCGACCGTAGTAGGGCTTGCCCAGCTTTCCCGCCGGGGCCATGGCCCCCAGGGCCAGGCTC